>NZ_JAUSUX010000001.1 GCF_030813795.1 Desulfofundulus luciae
CCAGGATCAAACTCTCCATTAATTCTTCAAGTCCGTCCATGCTCCTTCGGAATTACTGCTCGCCTTTCCTGCAAGGTTCAGGCCGCTTCCGCACCTCTTAAAGGCGCTTCCGCCATACCTTCCCCTTTCCTTCTTCCTCCCTGTTTAGTTTTCAAGGACCACTACCCGCGCTCAACGCGCAAGTGTAATTGTATCATAGCTTTTTTAGTTAAGTCAACAGGTAATTTTTATTTTTTTTATGGTCCTGCCGGTTACCCTTTTATAGGGCAACCCGGCGGACCCTATTTAGCGAGTGCAGGTTTAAATATACCACAGGGCCAAATGGCTGTCAACAATCAAATTAAGTTTTCGTTAAAAATATATTAAGTTATTCTTCGACGCTCACCAGGGCCGCGGCCACCAGTTTATCCCCCGGCGCTAAACGCATGAGCATTACGCCCTGGGTGGCCCGCCCCATGGTGGAAATGTCGCTGGCCTTGAGCCGGATAATAATCCCCTCGGCGCTGATCACCATGATTTCCTCGTCCGGTTTGACCACCTGCATGGCCACCACCGGGCCGTTGCGCTCGGTCACCCGGGCGCTGATGATCCCCTTGCCCCCCCGGGACTGGAGGCGGTAATCGGATACGGGGGTGCGTTTGCCGTAACCGTTGGCCGTGACTACCAGCACGTCCCCGTCCGGGCGAACGATGTCCATGGCCACCACCGTATCCCCCGGTTCCAGGGTAATACCCTTTACACCCCGGGCGTTGCGCCCGTGGGGATGCACTTCCTCCTCAGGGAAGCGAATAGCCAGCCCCTGGCGCGTGCCCAGGATAATTTCTTCCCGGCCGCTGGTAAGCTTTACCTCCACCAGTTCGTCCTGATCGTCAAGCTTGATGGCGATAATGCCGTCCCGGCGGGAAGTGTCGAACTGCTCCAGCTCCGTTTTCTTCACCACGCCAAAGCGGGTGGCCATGAAAAGATACAGCCCATTGCTGAATTCCCGAACCGGGATAACTGCGGTGATCCGCTCCTGCTGGCCGATATAGATCAGGTTGACCAGGGCCGTTCCCTTGGCCTGGCGCCCGGCTTCGGGAATTTCGTGCACCTTCAGGCGGTATACCTTCCCTCGGTTGGAAAAGAATAGGAAGTAGTGGTGCGTGCTGGTGATAAACAAATGGCGCACAAAGTCCTCTTCCTTGGTGCCCATGGCGGTGATGCCCCGGCCGCCGCGCTTCTGGCTCCGGTAGGTGTCCAGGGGCATGCGCTTGATGTAACCCTGGTTGGTAATGGTGATTACCACTTCTTCTTCCGGAATCAAATCCTCAGCTTCCAGGGTGGTGTCCTCGTCACTGATCACCGTGCGGCGGGGATCGGCAAATTTCTGCCGCATTTCGGTGAGCTCGTCTTTAATAATCTGCAAGACCTTCCGTTCATCGGCCAGCACACCCCGCAGGTAGGCAATCCTGTCCAAAAGCTCTTTGTATTCCTCTTCCAGCTTATCCCGCTCCAGGCCGGTCAGGCGCTGCAGGCGCATGTCCAGAATGGCCTGGGCCTGTTTTTCGGAAAGGCCGAATTTTTCCATAAGGGCATTTTTCGCTATTTCCACCGTCCGGGAGGCCCGGATGGTGTTGATGACCTCGTCAATGTGATCCAGGGCAATGCGCAGCCCTTCCACAATGTGCGCCCGGGCCTCGGCCTTTTCCAGATCAAAGCGGGTGCGCCGGACGACCACTTCCTTCTGGTGCTCCAGGTAATGGCCCAGCATCTGCCGCAGGTTCAATACCTGGGGCTGGCCGTCCACCAGGGCCAGCATGATTACCCCGAAGGTTTCCTGCATCTGGGTATGCTTATAGAGCTGGTTGAGGATCACCCGGGGCTTGGCATCCCGCCGCAGCTCAATGACAATGCGCATTCCTCGCCGGTCCGATTCGTCCCGCAGGTCGGTAATGCCGTCGATTTTCTTTTCCCGGACCAGCTCGGCAATTTTTTCAATCAACCGGGCCTTGTTTACCATAAAGGGCAGTTCGTGAACGATAATGGCGTTCCTGCCCCCGCCAATTTTTTCCATCGTGGCCTGGGCGCGCACCTTAATGGCCCCCCGGCCTGTCTGGTAGGCCTCCCGGATGCCCTGGCGGCCCATAATCTTCCCGCCGGTGGGGAAATCGGGTCCCTTGATTACCTGCATCAACTCCGGGATGGTGATGTCCGGGTTGTCGATCAGCTTGATCACGCCGTCGATTACTTCCCCCAGGTTGTGTGGCGGGATATTGGTAGCCATGCCCACGGCAATGCCCGAGGAGCCGTTCACGAGCAAGTTGGGTACGCGGGCGGGCAATACCGTAGGTTCCTCGGTACTGCCGTCGTAATTGGGGATGAAGTCGACCGTATTTTTTTCAATATCCGCCAGCATGGCCATGGTGATACGGGCCATGCGGGCCTCGGTATAGCGCATGGCCGCCGGAGCGTCGCCATCAACGGAGCCAAAGTTGCCGTGGCCGTCCACCAGGGGATAGCGGCTGGCAAAGTCCTGGGCCATGCGCACCAGGGCATCGTAAATGGCCATATCCCCATGGGGGTGGAACTTGGACATTACTTCACCCACAATGTGGGCGCTCTTGCGGTGGGGACGGTCGGGGGTAAGCCCCAGTTGGTGCATGGCGTAAAGAATGCGCCGGTGCACGGGTTTTAGACCGTCCCGCACATCGGGCAGGGCCCGACCCACGATTACGCTCATGGCGTAATCCAGGTAGGAATGCTTCATTTCCTCGTTGATGTCGATGGGAATTACCTTGCCGATGTTAACGGACAACAATGGTCACCTCAAAAAGTTATTTTTGCTTAGACATCCAGATTGCGCACGGCCCGGGCGTTCTGCTGGATGAACTCCCGGCGGGGCTCAACCCGGTCCCCCATGAGCATGGAAAAGATGGCGTCCGCTTCTATGGCGTCCTCTATGCTCACCTTTAAAAGGGTTCGCTTTTCCGGGTTCATGGTCGTTTCCCAGAGCTGCTGCGGGTTCATTTCACCAAGACCCTTGTAGCGCTGAATGGAAACCCCGTCGCGCCCGATTTCCTTGAGGATTTCCTCCAGCTCGGCATCGCTGTAGGCATACCGGTCAACCTTGCCCTTGCGAATGCGGTACAGGGGAGGCTGGGCAATATAAACGTAACCAGCCTCCAATAGAGGGCGCATGTAGCGATAAAAGAAGGTTAAAAGCAGGGTGCGGATATGGGCCCCGTCCACGTCCGCATCGCTCATGAGCAAGATACGGTGGTACCTGGCCTTGCTCAAGTCGAAGTCTTCCCCAATTCCCGTGCCCAGGGCCGTGATCAGGGCCCGGATCTCCTCGTTGGCCAGGATCTTGTCCATGCGCGCCTTTTCCACGTTCAAGATTTTTCCCCGCAGGGGCAGGATGGCCTGGAACCGCCGGTCCCGCCCTTGTTTGGCCGAACCGCCGGCCGAGTCCCCCTCCACCAGGTACAATTCAGTCCTGCTGGGGTCCCGGTCGGAGCAGTCGGCCAGCTTCCCGGGCAAAGAAGCGCTTTCCAGGGCGCTCTTGCGCCTGGTCAACTCCCGGGCCTTGCGGGCGGCTTCCCGGGCCCGGGCGGCGGTAATGGCTTTGTCCAGTATCCTGCGGGCAATGCTCGGGTTTTCCTCCAGGAAGGTGGCCAGCCCGTCGGCCACCACCGTATCCACAATCCCCCGCACTTCGCTGTTCCCCAGCTTGGTCTTGGTCTGGCCTTCAAACTGGGGCTCCGGTACCTTGACGCTGATCACCGCCGTGAGCCCTTCCCGGATATCCTCCCCTGTGAGGGCCGGGGTGCCGTTTTTTAAGAGGTTGTATTTTCTACCGTAGTCATTGACCACCCGGGTGAGGGCGCTTTTAAAACCGGCCTCATGGGTGCCCCCGTCCACGGTATGAATGTTGTTGACGTAGGAAAACAGGCTTTCCACGTAGCCCTCAGTGTATTGCAGGGCCACCTCCACCTGGACGTTTTCCCGTTCGCCAAAAACATAGATGGGCCGGTTGTGCAGGACTTCTTTATTTTTATTCAGGTAGCGCACGAAATCCCTGATGCCGCCGTCGTGCTGGTAGACGACCTCCTGGTCCGTCCGTTCATCCCGGAAGATAATTTTAATGCCCCGGTTTAAAAAGGACAATTCCCGGAGGCGCTGGCTTAAGGTTTCGTGGTTGAACACCAGCTCTTCAAAGATTTCTGCATCCGGCTTAAAAGAAACCTTGGTGCCCGTGGTCTTAGCCGTGCCAATGGTTTTCAACGAGGTAACCGCTTTCCCCCGTTCGTAACGCTGGTGATAAACGTGCCCGTCCCGGCAAATCTCTACTTCCAGCCACTCGGAAAGGGCGTTTACCACCGACACCCCTACCCCGTGCAGCCCCCCGGAAACTTTATATACGGTGCCGCCAAACTTTCCCCCGGCGTGCAGCATGGTGAGGACCGTTTCCACCGCCGGCAGGCCGGTTTTGGGGTGAATGTCCACGGGAATGCCGCGGCCGTTGTCAATAACGGTCACGCTGTTGTCCTTGTGGACAACCACTTCTATCCGGTCGCAGAAACCGGCCATGGCTTCGTCTATGCTGTTGTCCACCACCTCGTAAACCAGGTGGTGTAGACCCCGGGGACCGGTGCTCCCGATGTACATCCCTGGGCGGCGGCGGACAGCTTCCAATCCTTCAAGAACCTGGATTTCTTCCGCGCCGTAGCGATTGTTCATCTCCTGTTCCAGCAAGGCCGGGACCTCCATTTCTCAAAAACGAGTCTCTTTCCAACGCCTGTCACTAAAATTATAACCTTATTCTGGCATCTTCAGCTAATCTACAGTAAAAATTATCGCTTCCGCCCTTTTCTTTAAGGTGGAACAGGAAATAGGGGATACATATATTTGCTCACGGGTGAGTACATAGGATTTTTCCTTACCCTTTTCCGCGATTATCTGGATCGTCTTTTCGCCCCTGGCAATTTCCAGAAACTCCTGGGTGATGGGTGAGTGCTGTGCGCGCACATTTAATATGGCAATCACATCTTTTTTAGGAATGATCACATCGCCGCCGAGATGTACAAACAAAAATCTAACCCCCTTCATGAAGTACGTGCTCCCGGACGGTTATTAGCCGTCCGGAAAGGCCAGCAATATCCCAACCGGCGGATTGGCTGGTCGTCACGAAAACTTGCGTTTTCTTGCGGATGTGCTCGACCAACTGTTGCCTCCGGTATTGATCCAGTTCGGAAAAAACGTCATCCAGGAGGATGACGGGGTAATCCCCCGCAAAACGCCTTCCCAGTTCCAGCTGGGCCAGCTTCAGGGCTAACACCATGGTGCGCTGCTGCCCCTGGGAGCCAAAGCGACGGACGTCCTGGCCGTTGATGGTGGTGCCCAGGTCGTCCCGGTGGGGTCCAATTAGAGTTTGCCCCCGGGTTACTTCCTCGTCATACCGCCTGGATAATTCCCCCATAAAGCGCTCGCAGATTTCCGTTTCTCCCATTGGCCGTTCCAGGGGGAGGGATGAAAGGTAGGAAAGACCCGCCTTCTCGTCCCTTCCTCCTATTTGGCCGTAAATCTCCCGCACTATGGGTGAAAGCTCCGCCAGCAGGCGGCAGCGCCAGGCAATAATTTTGGCGCCAAAAGCCACCAGTTGCTGGTTCCACGGCTCCAGTTCCTGCCTGGTGCGTTGCTTTACCCTGATCCTCTGCAATAAATTGTTCCGCTGGGCAAGTACCTGCTGGTAGCGGCGAAAACAGGCCAAATAGCCCGCTTGCAGGGGCCCGAGTTCCTGATCCAGCCAGCGGCGCCGCACGGCAGGACTTCCCTTGATCATCAGCAGGTGATCGGGGGTAAACACCACGGGCAGCAGGACCGGGTCCGTAACCCGACCCGTGTTTGTGTTCAGGGGCTTCCTCTGTTTTTTTCCTTCGGCGGTCAGAAAAATAACCGTAGAGTTTTCCTGTTGCCCGGACCGGAAATTTATTTCCACCCGGCAAAAGGAACTGCCCCAGCGGATCATTTCCCTGTCCCGGCTGGTCCGGAAGGAGTGCCCGGTGAAACCAAAAAAAATAGCCTCCAGGAGGTTGGTTTTACCCTGGGCATTACCTCCCGTGATGACATTTATCAAGGGGTCAGGTTGCCAGTGTAACAGGGCATAGCCACGGAAATTTTCCAGACTGATGCGATCTATATGCACCTGATTCCTCCCGGGCTTCTGGCGCCCGCTACTCTTTAGGCGGTTTTGCCGGCAGCAGCAGGGACAGGTAATTCTCCTCCCCTGCCGGCCTTAGTACGGCCGCACTTAAGGAGCCGGTCAATTCCAGGCTCAATTCCTCGCTGCCCATGGCTCGCAGGCTTTCGACCATGTACCGGGCGTTAAACCAGATTTCCAGGGGTTTTCCTTCCACTATCCCGCTTACTTCTTCCCGGATCCAGCCGGCCTGGGTCTGCACGGAAACCACGCAGCCGTTCTCCTGTAGTGAGAATTGTACCACCGGAGTTCCTTCGCGCACAAGCAAGGAGGCCCTTTCCGTCGCCTCCAGTATTTCCCTGGTCGCCAGACGCGTGCGTGTGATGAACTCCCGGGGAATGACCTGTTCGTAAGGAGGATACTGGCCGGCAATTAACCGGGAGGCTATTTGAAGTGTTCCGGTGAGGAAGAAAATATGATTTTCCCCGCAGGCGATGGTTATTTCTTCCTCATCGCCGCCGATTAACCTGGCCACCTCGTTTAAAGTTTTCCCGGGAATGACGACGTTGATTTGTTGTTCCGGTTTCCGTTCCAGCTGAAAGCGGCGCACGGCCAGGCGGTAGGTGTCGGTGGCCACCAGCCGCAGCTGGTCTTCCTCTATCTGCATTAAAACGCCGGTGAAGATGGGACGCGTTTCGTCGCTGGAAACGGCAAAAAGCACCTGCCGTAACATCTCTTTAAGTATATCCTGGGCCAGGGAGAAATTGACTCCTTTTTCCACCGCCGGCAGACGCGGATATTGCTCGGGCTCGAACCCGTGAATGTTTACCTGGGAGGCACCGTAGATAATGGTAGTACTGGTGCTTTCCGGCAGGTTGTTGAACTGGATGGGCACGTCCGGCAGGTAGCGGACCAGATCCGCAATGTACTTGATGGGTAGGACTATCGATCCTTCTCTTTCCGTTTCCACGTTTACCGTGCACTGGATGGTTAGTTCCGTGTCCGACCCGGTGACAGTTAGCTGGTCGCCATGCACTTCAAAAAGGACGCCTGAAAGGATTGGCAGCGGCGAGCGTGGGGATACTGCCTTTTGCACCGTTCCTATGGCATGGGTGAGCGTCGATTTGTTGGTGGTAAATTTCACGGGTTTTCCCTCGCAATCATGATCGAGATCATCTTAATTTCTTTTACAGTAGTACAATATAGTTATGGCTGTGCACTTGTGGATAAGTACCGCTTTCTTTGGAAGACGGGTTAATAAATATATTTCTTGTCCTGTGGATAAATCCTTGTTAATTTTCAACCGGTTGTGATTGAACCGTAACTTGATTGATCAAACTCCTGGGGCCTGGTTGCGTTCAAATACCGCTATACTTCTTCTTTAATTTTTTGTCTTATTTCTTTGATGGCTTCTTCCAGCAGTGTGTCGGTAGCCATCTGGGCACTTATCTTCTCGCAGGCATGAAGTACTGTGGTATGGTCCCTTCCCCCGAAGGCGTCCCCGATTTGCGGCAGGGAGAGATCCGTTAACTCGCGGGTCAGGTACATGGCGATCTGGCGGGGAAAGGCCACGTTGCGGCTGCGCCTTTTGGACTTGAAATCGTCCGGTTTAAGACCGTAATAGGCGGCTACCTTTTCCTGGATTAACTGCGCCGTAATTTGTTTGGGCGACTTTCTTGGCAGGATGTCCTTCAGGATATCCCGGGCCAGCTGGGTGGTGATTTGCTGCTTGTACAGGGAGGCGTAG
Organism: Desulfofundulus luciae; assembly: GCF_030813795.1. NCBI lineage: Bacteria > Bacillati > Bacillota > Clostridia > Eubacteriales > Peptococcaceae > Desulfofundulus > Desulfofundulus luciae. The sequence goes on from NZ_JAUSUX010000001.1 coordinate 7,926, forward strand.
GCCACCACCCGGATAAGCGCCCCCTCCAGCTCACGTATGTTGGACGTGATTTGTTGCGCTATGTATTCCAGTGTTTCGTCGGGTACGTTGACGTTGTCCAGGTGGGCCTTTTTCCTCAGAATGGCAATTCTCGTTTCCAGGTCCGGCGGTTGGATGTCTGTTATCAGGCCCCATTCAAAGCGCGAGCGCAGCCGGTCTTCCAGCGTTGGTATTTCCTTGGGCGGCCGGTCGCTGGAAATGACAATTTGTTTGTTGGCTTCGTATAAAGTATTAAAAGTATGGAAGAATTCTTCCTGGGTGCGTTCCTTTCCGGCCAGAAATTGGATGTCGTCAATGAGCAGAACGTCCATGCCCCGGTACTTGTTGCGGAATTCCACCGCCCGCTTTTCTGCGATGGCATTGATCAGCTCATTGGTGAACTTTTCTGAAGTAACGTAAACTATACGGTTTTGGGTGCCCCGCTTCAGGATGTAGTGGCTTATGGCGTGCATCAGATGTGTTTTCCCCAGCCCAACCCCCCCGTAAATGAACAGGGGATTATAGGTTTCCGCTGGAGATTCGGCTACTGCCAGGCAGGCTGCATGGGCGAACCGGTTGCTGTTGCCCACCACGAAGGTATCAAATGTATAACGGGGGTTGAGGGTGCATGTTTCCGTGGCCACGGAAGGCGTTGATTTGCGTATTCTGTTGAGCAATCTTTCATTAACTTCTTCGGCGGGTAAAAATTGTACTTCGATTTCGTCCCTGGTGATTTCCTGCAGGTAATTTTTGATTATGGACGCATAGCGGGTGACCAGCCAGTCCCGGTAAAACTGGTTGGGGACCTGGATGAAAAATGTGCTCCGGTGAAACCCCAGGGGGAGAACCGATTCCTGCCAGATCTCATAGGTTTCGGCATCCAGACGCGGCTGGATATGGGCCAGGAGTTCGTCCCAAATCTCGGAGATATGAGTTTTTACCATATGAGGTGACCCCCACGCTCACAGTCGTTAATTAAAAATTTAAAAAAAGCCTCCGTAAACGACTTGACGGGGCTTGTCCCTTGGATTTTTTAGCATAAATATCGACAGCTTTATGCCCAACTTTACCCACAACCTGTGGATAATTTTTTCTCCGGTTGCTGGCGATTCAATGATATCAAATTTGTCGGTGCTAATCAACCGATAAAATGGCATCCTGTGGATAATTGTGTATATTGTGGACGGGCTATTGCCGTCCAGGGTTTTTTCTTGACTTAGGAAGGGTTTTTCCTATATAATAACTTGTGATGTGTCTGGTTTTTCCAGTCCGGGATGGTGGTGAGGAGGTGTGATGGGTTGAAGCGCACTTATCAGCCGAAAAACAGGAAGCGCAAAAAGATTCACGGATTTTTAAAGCGCATGTCCACCAGGGCAGGCCGCAATGTAATTAAGAGGAGAAGGCTGAAGGGAAGAAAAAGACTTACCGCATAAGGCCGCTTAATAAAAAGGTGGCCTTTTCGTAATTTGGTCGGGTGGTTTTGTGAGCGGGATTGATCCGTGGTCATGGAGATTTTAAAAAAGAAAAAAGATTTTCAACGGGTTTACCGGCGGGGTCATTCCGTGGTCAGCGGTGCCCTGGTGTTGTATTTATCCCGTAATCGAGGACGGGGCCGGCGCTTTGGTTTTTCCGTGAGTAAGAAAACGGGCAAGGCTGTTGTCCGGAACCGCGTACGCCGTGTTTTGCGCGAGATCTGCCGTCTCAATGAGGATTGGTTTCCACAAGATCATGATGTTGTGATCATCGCCCGCAGGGAGGCCGTGGGGAAAAACTTTCATGACCTGGCGGGACAGCTTTATAATCTAGCCCGGCGGGCCGTTCGCAAGATGACGCCGAAAGGTTGATCGCCCATGCGCGCTCTGGTTATCGCCGGACTGCGTTTTTACCAGCGTTTTATTTCGCCTTTAAAGCCGCCCAGTTGTCGCTTTTACCCTGTATGTTCCGAGTATGCCGTACAGGCCGTGGCTAAATACGGTGTGGCCCGCGGTTTGCTTTTAGCCCTGTGGCGTCTTTTGCGCTGCCATCCCCTTTGCCGGGGTGGCTATGATCCGGTTAAATAAGCAAGGAGGGGATGGTTTGTTTCAAGCTTTAGTTGATGGCATGACCGCTCTGTTAAACTGGCTGTATCACCTTACAGAGCTGGCTCATGTGGCAAATTACGGCCTGGCGATCATTTTACTTACCATTCTCATTAAGATTGTCCTTTACCCCCTGTCCGTCAAACAGATGCGCTCTATGGTGATCATGCAGCAACTGGCGCCCAAGGTTAAGGAGATTCAGGAGCGCTACCGCAATAAAGATCCCCAGAAGATGCAGCAAAAAATCATGGAACTGTACCGGGAACATAATGTAAACCCTATGGCCGGGTGCCTGCCCCTTTTGATTCAGATGCCCATTTTAATTGCCCTCTATCGCGCGCTTTTGCACTTTAATTACGCGGATCCTGCCCATGCCCGGTTCTTGTGGGTGAAAAATCTCAGTCAGGTGGGAGATCCTTATTTTATCCTCCCCCTTTTAGCCGGTTTGACTACCTATGTCCAATCGCGCATGACCACCAACATGACCGATCCCACCCAGCGCACCATGCTGATCGTCATGCCCATCTTTATTGCCTGGATTAGTGCTACCGTACCTGCAGGCCTGGCTTTATACTGGGTGATTTTCAATGCCGTTGGTATTGTCCAGCAGTATTTTGTGAACAGGCATACCCAAGGTTTGAAGGAGGCGCTAAACACCGGTGGAGGGAGTAGAGAAAACCGCTAAAACAGTGGACGAGGCGGTTTCCCTGGCGCTGGCTCAACTGGGAATTTCCCGCGAAGAAGCGGAAATTGAGGTTTTAGAGGAACCTTCCAGGGGTTTTTTGGGCCTGCTGGGCTCGCGACCGGCTCGGGTCAGGGTACGGGTCAAGGATACGCCATCGCGCCGGGCAAAGGAATTGCTCGATAAGCTTCTAGGGGCCATGAACCTCCCCGTAGACATGGCCATCGAGGAAAAGGAAAATAATGTGTTCATTGATATAGAGGGACGGGATGTGGGCATACTGATCGGCAGGAGGGGAGAAACCCTTGATGCCCTCCAGTACCTGTTAAATCTTTACGTCAACAAGAACAAAAGCCAGCGCTGCAAGGTATTTCTGGACGTGGAGGGGTACCGCCGGCGGCGGGAGGAAACCCTGCAGCGTCTGGCCCTAAAACTGGCCGAAAAGGCCAAACAGCGAGGCCGGAATGTGGTCCTGGAACCGATGACTTCCCATGAGCGCAGAATCATCCATACTGCCCTTCAGGGAAGGGACGATATTTATACCTACAGCGAAGGCGAGGAACCTTACCGCAAGATAATCATCTCCCCCAAAAAATAATAGTTTTCTCTGCCGTAGACCCAGCCGGTCTTAGCCGGGCTGGGTTTTTTCAAATGGTGGTGGTTTACCGTGTTGAATGATACCATTGCAGCCATTGCCACTCCCCTTGGCGAAGGGGCCATCGGTATCGTGCGTGTTTCCGGTCCCGGGGCCGTTGCCATAGCCGAAAAATTGTTTGTCAGCCGCACGGGCGCGGACTGGCGGAAGCAGGGCAGCCATCGCCTGTTTTACGGTGTGGTGGTGGATCCGGCCACCGGTCAGCCGGTGGATGAGGTTTTGCTGGGGGTGATGTATGCCCCCCGGACTTTTACCCGGGAAGATGTGGTGGAGTTTAACTGCCACGGGGGTATCGTGCCCCTGCGGCGGACCCTGGAACTGGTGCTGCAACACGGCGCCAGGCTGGCCGAGCCCGGCGAATTTACCCGGCGTGCTTTTTTGAACGGCCGCCTGGATCTGGCCCAGGCTGAATCCATTCTGGATATTATCCGGGCAAAAACGGAGGATGGCCTTGCGGTGGCCATGTCTTTGCTGGCCGGGGAGCTTTCCTCCCGGGTACGTGCCTTCCAGGATCAGTTGTTGGGCCTGGTGGCCCGGGTGGAGGCAAGCATCGACTTTCCCGAAGAGGGGATTGAAGAGGCCACCCGCGAGGATATGGTGAAATCGGTGCGCGCCGTCATGGGCGAGCTGGAGGAGCTCCTCCGGCAGGCCCGGTACGGAAAGGTTTACCGGGAGGGATTGCGCACTGTCATTGTAGGCCGGCCCAATGTTGGTAAATCATCCCTGCTCAACTCCCTCCTGCGGGAAAAACGGGCCATTGTTACCGAAATCCCCGGCACCACCAGGGATATCATCGAGGAAATGGTAAATATCCGGGGTATACCCATTCGCCTGGCCGATACGGCCGGGCTGCGGAATACCGACGACATTGTGGAAAGGATCGGCGTGGAGCGTTCCAGGGATCTGGTAAAAATGGCCGACCTGGTGCTGGTGGTTCTGGACGCCAGCACGGGATTGACGCCCGAGGACCGTTCCGTCCTTGAGCTGGTGCGGGAGCAGGCGGGGATCGTTCTGGTGAACAAAAGCGATATTGGCGATGGTGAGGCCCTGGCGCGGCAGGTGGGCCGGCTTTTCCCGGACAAGCCCGTAAAGGTGATCTCGGTAAAGACCGGCGAGGGACTGGACCAGCTGGAAGAGGCCATCGAAAAAATGGTTCTCGACGGCCGGGCGGTGACCTCACAACTGCCCCTGGTCAGCCATGTCCGCCACAAGCAGGCCCTGGCGCGCTGCTACGAACACCTGCAGGAAGTGCTCCGCGCTTTATCAGCCGGCGAAAACCTGGATTTGGCGGCCATTGATTTGAGGGCCGCCTGGGAAGCTTTGGGCGAAATTACCGGCACCACGGTTGCCGAGGATATCGTGGATCGGATTTTCCGGGATTTCTGTATAGGGAAGTGAGGTCTGGTTTGCGTGGAATACCTGGCAGGAAAATATGATGTGATCGTTGTGGGGGCGGGCCATGCCGGCTGTGAGGCAGCCCTGGCCGCGGCCCGCATGGGCTGCCGCACCCTGGTCCTGACGTTAAATTTGGATAATATAGCCCTGATGCCCTGTAACCCGGCCGTGGGCGGGCCGGCCAAGGCCCAGTTGGTGCGGGAGGTGGATGCCCTGGGGGGCGAGATTGGGCTCAACACCGACCGTACGGCCATTCAGATGCGCCTGTTAAATACCGCCAAGGGGCCGGCGGTGCGGGCCCTGCGGGCCCAGGCTGATAAGAAGCGCTACCAGTGGAGCATGAAGAAAGTTTTGGAAAACCAGGAGCGCCTGGACGTGAAGCAGGTCCTGGTGGAGCGTTTACTGGTGCGGGGCACTCGCGTGGAAGGGGTCGTGGGAACTACCGGAGCCAAGTTTCTGGCTCCGGTGGTGATCCTAACCACCGGGACCTATCTGAACGGCCGCATCATTATTGGTGACCTGGCCTATACCGGCGGTCCCAACGGCCAGTTTGCCGCCGTGGGATTGTCCGATTCCCTGCGGGAGCTGGGGCTGGAACTGGGCCGCTTTAAAACCGGCACTCCCGCCCGGGTGGACCGGCGGACCATAGATTTTAGCAAGCTGACCATCCAGCCGGGGGACGACCGCCTGCTGAACTTTTCATTTGTTTCCCCTGTGACCCGCCGGGAGCAGGTGCCCTGCTGGCTTACCTATACCACCGAGGAAACCCACCGCATTATCAGGGAGAACCTTCACCGCTCTCCCCTGTTCAGCGGTTTCATTAAGGGGACGGGTCCCCGCTATTGCCCTTCCATTGAAGACAAGGTCGTGCGATTTGCCCACCGTCCCAGCCACCAGGTGTTCATTGAGCCAGAGGGTCTGGATACGGTGGAAATGTACGTGCAGGGCATGAGCACCAGCCTTCCCGAGGATGTCCAGCTGGCCATGCTGCGCTCATTGCCCGGCCTGGAAAAGGTGGAGATTATTCGCCCGGGCTATGCCATCGAGTATGATTATCTCATTCCCACCCAGTTGAAGCTTTCGCTGGAGTGCAAGACCATAAGCGGTTTGTTCAGCGCCGGGCAGATTAACGGCACTTCCGGGTACGAAGAGGCAGCCGCCCAGGGCATTATCGCCGGCATTAACGCCGCCCGTTTCATCCAGGGTAAAGACCCGCTGATCCTGTCCCGCTCTGAAGCTTATATTGGCGTGCTGATCGACGACCTGGTCACCAAGGGTACCAACGAGCCCTACCGCATGCTTACCTCCCGGGCCGAATACCGTTTGCTTTTGCGCCAGGACAATGCTGACCTGCGGCTCACGGAAAAGGGTTACGAGGTGGGACTGGTAACTCCCGAACGGTACCGGGTCTTTGAAAAAAGGCGGCGCCTGATTAATGAAGAAGTTGACCGTTTGCGTCGCACCATGGTCGCGGTGGACGAAAGGGTGCAGGCGATACTGGAAGAGGCCGGCAGTTCCCCGCTGCAACAGGCTGCTTCGCTGGCCGCGTTATTGCGCCGGCCCGAGATTACCTACCGGCATATTAAGGAAATCGATCCGGAAGCCCCCGGGCTGCCTGAGGATGTGGAAGAAGAAGTGGAGATCCAGATTAAGTATGAAGGCTACATTAAAAAGCAGCAGGCCCAGGTGGACCGGTTTGAAAAGCTGGAAAACCGGCGTATCCCCGATGACATAGACTACTCTGTCATCAAGGGGCTGGCCACCGAGGCAAGGCAAAAGCTGGAGCAAATTCGACCCCGTTCCATCGGCCAGGCTAGCCGCATATCCGGGGTCAATCCCGCCGATATCGCCGTGCTCCTGGTGTACCTGGAGAGCCGCCACCGGGCGCAAAAGGCAGGAGAAGGTAATGAAAGACTATAGTAGCCATCGCCCATGGCCAATATCGTGCCTTTTGCGGCTTTTTAAGGGGGTAGTGCCGTTTGCATGAATTCAAGCGGTTGCTTCGTGACGCCGCCGGCGCTTTGGGCCTTTCCCTGACGGAAGCCATGTGTGAACGTTTTTTTCTTTATTACCGTTTGTTGATCGAGTGGAATGAAAAGTTTAATTTAACCTCCCTGGTGGAGCCCCGGGACGTGGCCATAAAGCATTTTATAGATTCTTTGACCTGCCTGCTGGTCCACAGCCCCGCTTATGGTGCAAGGGTCGTTGATATAGGAACCGGTGCGGGCTTTCCCGGTTTGCCGGTGAAAATAGCGCGCGGCGATCTGCACTTCACCCTGATTGAGTCGACGGGTAAAAAGGTTGCGTTTTTGCGCCACGTGGCCGGTGCTTTGGGTATGGCGTATATGGATTTGGCCTGCGGCCGCGCCGAGGTACTGGCCCGTCATGACCGTTACCGGGCCTCCTTTGACCTGGCTCTTGCCCGGGCGGTAGCTCCGCTGCCCGTTTTGCTGGAATATGCCCTTCCCTTTTTAAAAATGGGAGGTCATTTTATTGCCTTAAAGGGCCCGGCGGTACAGGAGGAACTGCCTGCTAGCAGCAATGCCTTGAATGTTCTGGGTGGTAATCTAAAGGTGGTTAAAACAATTTTTTTACCTTTAACCGGTGACGAGAGGAAACTGGTCTTAATTGAAAAAACAGAACCCACCCCGGAAAAATTTCCGCGGCGGCCGGGCATCCCGCAGCGCCGTCCGTTATAGTTTGTTCTGCGGTATCCTTGATTATAAAAATTTGTTTATCATACATACATAAACTAATGCGTGGTGGGGCAACTTAAATATTGGAGGTGAGGAGCCTTATGCCACAACAAATTAAATGTTCGGTTTCGGAGTGCCAGTACAACAGCGATTTGGCATGCGACGCTCCAATGATTCAGGTGGACCGCAACGGTGTAAGCAAGGCCAGTCATTCTCCTCAAACAAAATGTGAAACTTTTAAACCACGGGGTTAACACCGGGAATGGCCGCTGTTTTAGACAGCGGCCATTTTCTTGCAGGAACAGCCGCCGGTTCTGTTGAATATTTGCCCACATGAACCAGTTGAAGGAGTGGTTATCGTTGGGAAAGACCATTGCCATTGCCAATCAAAAAGGAGGTGTGGGCAAAACAACCACGGCAGTTAATCTAGCGGCATGGCTTTCCCTTATGGGAAAACAGGTCCTTTTAGTGGATGTTGATCCCCAGGGCAATGCCACCAGCGGCCTTGGCATTGATAAAGACCGGCTGCAGCTTTGCATTTACGATGCCATCATTGGCGGGCGGGATCTGGCCGATGTTTTTGTGGACTCCTCCGTGCCGGGTTTAAAAATAGTCCCGGCCACTATTGAGCTGGCCGGTGCCGAAATTGAGCTTGTATCCATGGCCGACCGGGAGCGCGTCCTGCGCAAGATAATTCAACCAGTACGGGAGCGATTTGATTTTATTTTTGTGGATTGTCCTCCTTCCCTTGGTTTACTTACCCTTAATGCCCTGGCAGCCGCAGACTCGGTTTTAATTCCCATTCAATGCGAATATTATGCTCTCGAGGGGGTTGGTCAGTTAATGAATACCATTCACCTGGTCCAAAGACGTTTGAACCCCCAACTGGAGCTGGAAGGCATATTGTTGACCATGTTTGACGGGCGGACCAACCTGAGCATTCAGGTGGTGGAAGAGGTAAAGAAATTTTTCCCGGGCAAAGTTTATAAGACCATAATTCCCCGCAATGTTCGCTTGAGTGAGGCCCCCAGTCACGGGCAGCCGATCATGATTTACGATCGCCGTTCCCGTGGGGCGGAGGTTTATCATGAGCTGGCTAAGGAAGTGATGGGCGTTGAGTAAAAAACGCGGTCTTGGCAGAGGGCTGGGCGCTTTAATCCCAGTGGTGCAATCTGAAGGTGAGGGTTCGCTGCAGGAGATCCGGGTGGACGATGTGCAGCCAAACCCCCGCCAGCCACGCCAGGCCATTGATCAGGAAAAAATTCAAGAGCTTGCGCTTTCCATCCGGGAGCACGGCGTTGTCCAGCCCATTGTGGTTCGGCCCATTCCCGGCGGCAAGTATGAGATCATAGCTGGAGAGCGTCGCTGGCGGGCCTGCCGCATCCTGGGCATGGAGTATATCCCGGCCGTTATCCGGGATTACGGCGATCTGGAGGCTTCAGCCATTTCCTTGATTGAAAATGTGCAGCGGGAAGACTTGAGCCCGCTGGAAGAAGCGATGGCCTACCGCAGGTTAATTGACGAGTTTGGGCTTACCCAGGAAGATATCGCCAGGCTGGTGGCAAAAAGCAGGCCTTTTATTGCCAATACCCTGCGTTTATTGAGCCTTCCCCCGGAAGTACAGGAAATGCTCAACGCGGGTCTGATTACAGCCGGCCATGCCCGGGCCATCCTTTCCCTGGATGATGCGGCCACCCAAATTGCCGCGGCCCGGGAAGTGGTTTCTGGTGGTTTAAATGTTCGTGAGACCGAGGAGCTGATCCGCCGTTTTTCCGCCGGAGATGATAAAAACCATTTGTCTGCCCCAAAACAGACATCTCCTTTTTCCCGTAGTAATGATGAGGAATTGGAATCTATGGAGGATATGCTTGGTGGTGCTCTGGGTACAAAAGTGCGTATCCGTTCCCGGCGGGGTGGCCGGGGAGTTATTGAAATTACCTTTGAGAGCCGGGCACAGTTGGATGAAATTATTAACCTGCTTATGAATTGATTTATTTTTTATTTTAGTTCTTGCAACAGGTCAATGAAACAATTTAAGGGTTTTAAAAATGTTTCACGTGTTACATGACGGTGAAACAACAATGCGGGGGATAGAGTATGGATGATTTTAAACTCGGCTTTTTGCTCGGCCTGCTGGTGGGAGAGGGCCATTTTGGCGGTGACGGCAGGCAACCACAGATAACCCTGCGCATGCACGCGCGGCACCACCGTCTTTTTGAGTGGCTGACTCAGAACGTTCCGGGCTCGCGCCTGTACGGTCCGTATACCCATGGCGGCCGTAACTACTACCAGTGGATGCTCAGGGGCGAAAGTTTGAAAAAAATATTACCCCTCCTTGATACGCTTCCGATTGCTGAAATTTCTCCAGTTACCTATGCCCGTTACGAAAAGATGAAGGCAGAATACGGCCTTTCCAGTGATCAAAAAACAAAGGGGTCTTAAACTAATCGTGAAGTTTATCCAGGGCCGCCTGCCGGGCGGCGTGGTAGATTTCCTGGATGGGGCGGCCCGAGCTCCCGGCCAGCCGGCGGCAGTCCTCGTATTCCGGACTGAGCTGCAGGGGATTATCCGGCTCCACATAGGCCACCTTCACCCCGACCTGCCCCCATGGTGTCTGCACCTGAATCTGATGCCGGTTGAGAACGCGTCGCCGCTCCTGCCTGATCCGTACCCCCAGGGTGGTTGTTTCCCGGAAAATAATGCCCAGCAGGGCTTCCTCCAGGGCGGGAGGGCAGAGAACCGTTAAACGGGTGCCGGGACGCCCTTTCTTCATGATGGTGGAAATAAGAAACACGTCCAGGGCGCCGGCCTGCCGCAACAGGTGATCCACGTACGGAAAAAACTCGGGATTCATATCGTCGATGTCAGTTTCTATGACCAGCACCGTATCGTCGCTACCGGGCGTTCCAGTGCTTGAGCCCTGGATGTCCTTCTTGCCCACAAATACCCGCAACAAGTTAGGAACAGGAAAACTGTGGGCGCCGATGCCGTAGCCGATGCCGGCAATTTGCATGGGCGGCAGCGGGCCAAATTCCGCAGCCAGCGTGGTGGCGATGGCTGCGCCGTCAGCAGTAACCAGTTCCCCTTCAGCATCTACCGTGTATACGGGAACCCCCCGCATCAACTCTGCCGTGGCCGGGGCCGGGACGGGCACAACGCCACCGGCACTAATCAGGGGGCCGTGGCCCACCGGCAAGGGGGAGCAGTAAACCCGCTCCACCTGTAGCATGAAAAGGGCCAGGCAACTGCCTGTTACGGCCAGGACGGATTTTATGAATTGCCCACCCTCAAAACAAACCTCCCGGGGGGAGATCCCCCGCACCCTGGCTTCGGCACAGGCAAGGCGCTCAAAAATGCGGACGACAGTATTTTTAATTGGCGCAGGCAGGGAACTTGAGGCAATGAGCCCCAGGACGTCGCCAAGCTGGTAAGAAGACCGGAACGGTGTATCCACGGAAAACAATAACCGGATCCCCCGCCAACCCCCCTTTATTTCTTCTGTGACCCTGACTTCAAAGCCGCTGAGATGCAGAAGATTGAGCTGGCTTATCAGCTCCCGGGCGTTTGCTCCCCCGTCCATTAAGGCCGCCAGGAGCATCTCCCCGCTGATACCACCCACACAATCAAGGTAGGCTATGTTCACGGCCTGAAAACCATCCTTTCACAGGGTTTTTTTGTGCGTTCACTTTGGTAAAAAATTTACGTTTGATTACCCCCGAATTTAAGTATACTCAAATCAGTGACATCGGCGATAGGTCCAGGATAAAAAAAGGTGGTGGCAGCCAGATGATTTTTTCCGACCGTGTTGAAGCGGGTAGAAAGTTGGCCAAAGAAATGGCTGGCGCCTGCAAGAACAACGGATTGGTGCTGGCCATACCCCGGGGAGGGGTGGTGGTGGGGGCGGAAATCGCCCGGTCACTGGGCATGCCCATCGACGTGATTATCCCCAGAAAAATTGGGGCGCCGCACAATCCAGAGGTGGCCATCGGAGCAGTGACGCAGGACGGAACAACCTTTTTCAACCATTCATTGCTTGCTTTTCTGGGGTTGGAAGAAAAAGATCTGACCGGTCTCGTGGAAGAACAGAAAAGGGAAATAAAAAGGCGGATGATCCTGTACCGGGGCGGGGTTGAATACCCGGATTACAGCGGGCGGTGCATTATCGTTGTTGACGATGGCATAGCCACCGGCTACACGGCGCAGGCAGCCCTGCGCTGGATCCGGCAAAAATTTAAGCCCCAGAAGCTCATTTTGGCCGTTCCGGTGGCGCCGCGGGACACCCTGGACCGGCTGGAAGACGAGGTGGACCATCTGGTGGTACTGGCAGTTCCGGACGATTTTTACGCCGTGGGGCAGTTTTACCGGGATTTCAGCCAGACCACCGATCAGGAAGTGATCCAGATATTAAAAGAAGGAACGGCTCAACAGGCGTAAAATCACCCGCTCTTTGCCCTCGTTTCGCGAGCAGGGATGGCAAAAGGCGGGAACTTCCCGGCGGGGTGAGTTAAAAAAGCATCTACCGGTCATACTAACAGAGAACGGGAGGTGCTTGAATATGGCCAAAAAAATTGCTGTGGAAGAAACCTTAACGGGGTTAAGGGAGCTCCTGCGGGAGCAGGGTTATACGGTGGTAAACCCCGGCAGCAATGAAAATGTCCTGGCCACGGTGGTTACGGGGCTGGATATCAACACCATGAACATGCAGGACATTACCACAAAGGTACCGGTGATTGATGCGGCCGGTAAAACACCGGACCAGATTTTATCAAGAATTAAAGAACTGGAATAATTAAAAACATCATAGAAGAAACCCGGGTCAAATTTCCCGGGTTTCTTTTTTAGTACAGAGGGATACGGTCTGCAATATCCCCTGGGTAATAACTTCGGCCATGCGCATAACCAGATTCAGCCTGGTGTTCTGCAGGACCAGGTACTCCATAAAACCGCCCACGTTAACAATGCCGGTGATATGAATCTCACCCACCGGAGGCAGTTTTTTATTTACTCCGGCTCCCGGGTGCAGGGCACCATCCCCTATGGTAATAAAGCCTACGCTGTCCACACTGCCCAGGGATGCATCCACGGCGATTACCAGGGGATTCTGGTGCACCCGGTAGATTTCATCCATCTTTTCCCGCAAATTGCGGGCATGCACCGGCTGGTCCAGGGTGCCGTAAACGGCAAAAAGATCCTGGCTGGTGGAGGCCAGCCTGGTGCCCACCAGCGGCCCGAGACAGTCGCCGGTTGACCGGTCGGTACCAATACACAAAAGAACCAGAGGCTGGCCGGACAGCCCGCCGTTTCGCTCCAGGCGGGCTAAAAGATCATAACCAAATTTTTTCGCCGCCATGGGATCTTCTATATGAACCCTTGTCTTTCCGCCGGCCATAAAATCCTGTATATCCTGGGCCTTGTCAACCATCTTGAATTCCCCCTGATTTGCCAATAACTAGTATATTTATTTCCCCCCAGGCCCGGAATTATTCCCGGGAAGTTTAATTTTGGTCAACCTGTCACCACCGATGCATAAGAATGGAAAAGGGGGTGGTGGACTTGCCGGGAAACGGTTGGTTCCGGCAATGGTTTCAGGTCAGTGCCCTTTATGTTGGCACGGTGATTGGTGCCGGGTTTGCCTCCGGACAGGAAATCATGCAGTTCTTTATTATTTATGGAGAAAAAGGGCTCTGGGGCGTCATTTTAGCAACCCTGCTCTTTGGCATACTGGGATTTCAGTTGATGACCTTCACTACGGCCCTTGGGTGCAGCAGTTACGCGGAACTGCTCCCGCTCTTGACGGGGCGCGGGCTGGCCCGGGTGGTAGATTGGCTGAGCCTGGCCATGTTGCCGGGAGGACTGGCCGTAATGCTGGCCGGTAGCGGTGCCTTAATCAATGAACAATTCGGCCTTCCCACGGAACTGGGGGCAATGCTGGCCGCACTGATCACGGCCCTGGTCATTTTGGGCGGGCTGGAAGGGGTACTCGTGGCAAACATGATCCTGGTGCCGGTGAAAGTATGCATTATCGCCCTGGTTTGCCTTCTCGCCGTTATTCACCACGGCGGGTGGCCTGAGCTTGCGGAAGCAGGCAGGCCACTGGCCGGTGCAGGCCGGCACTGGCTCTGGTCCAGCATACTTTACGTGTCCTACAACATGGTTGTGCCGCTGGCCGTATTGTCCTCACTGGGGCGCAGTGTGGAGCAAAGGCCGGGGGTTGTGGGAGGGTTTACCGGCGGGATTGCCCTGGGCATCACGGCAACTCTGGTCACCCTGGCGGGGCTGTTTTTTTATCCCCAGATAATACGCTACCAGGTGCCGCTTTTGTGTATTGCCGGCGGCCTCGGGGAAGGCTGGCGGCATGGGCTGGGTATGTTGATCTGGCTGGCCATTATAACCACCGCCATTGCGGACGCCCATGGCTTTGCCAGCCGGCTGGCTCCCGGCGGGGGCCGGTCCTACCGCCTGGTGGGTCTGGGGACTATTTTACTCACCCTTCCCCTGGCCAGGATGGATTTTACCCGGCTGGTACAAATACTTTACCCACTGTTTGGTTATGCCGGCCTGGTGATCACGGCTGGCCTCCTGATCACGCCCTTTAAGTTAAAGTGGCTCCTCAAGGACTGGAAATAGGGAGGAATCGGACAGGTGATGCGAGAAAAAAGATCTCCAAAAATAAAACGGGCAAAAAGAAAGGGCGGTTTGGTTTATTGAACTGGCTTGATTTGATTCTGCTGTGGATGATTGGCTGGTCGACATGGCGGGGCGTTCAAACCGGCCTGGTGGCCGGCCTGGCCAGGCTGTGCGGCCTGCTTGTAGGCCTGGTCCTGGCCAGGGAATTTCAGGCCCCCCTGGCGACATACCTCAGGCAGCAATGGCCCCTGGAGCAATGGCTTAATTCCTGGATTGCCTCCCCTGCCATTGGTTTGGTTCCCGGGCCCCTGTCGGGATGGAACCGGTATCTGGCCCAGGGCCTGCTTGAAGTACTGTCATTTGTGGTCATTCTGCTGGTTGTGGCCCGCTTGATCGGATGGCTGGGACAACTACTGGCCGGGGCAGCCAGGTTCAGCTTTCTCGGTCCCGTGGACCGCGCCGGCGGGCTGTTCCTGGGCATTGTCCGGGGGATCGTGGCGGCGGCTATATTATTGGCCGTGATCTTTGCCCTTCAGAATGCAGCCAGCTCCTGGCTTCCCGGTGAGCCCTTCCCATGGCTTGCCCGGGCAGTTGAGTCATCTCGCCTGGTTCAATTCCTGACCCCCGTTGTTGAAGCGTTACAAAAGCTGATACCCGTTTTTATGGCCCGCTATACCTAAAAAAGGGCCATGAAATGCTAAGTTGCCGGCAGTGGGGAAATAATACCTTCGTCTGGAGTACATTGATAGGGGGAGTGAAAAAATGACACAGAACAAAAAGAATCAATCCGGCACAACTCCGGTTTGGGCAAAGCTGAACAGCTCGGAGCGGGAGGAGGTAATGAACCTGGCGGAAGATTATCGACAGTTCGTCTCCGCCGCTAAGACGGAACGGGAAACCATCGACCTGGCTGTTACGACGGCTCAAAACAGGGGGTTTGTTCCGCTGGAACAAAGCGCCGCCCTGCAACCGGGAGAGCGGGTTTTTACCACCTGGCGGGGCAAATGCATGGCCATGGCCGTCATCGGCAGCGAACCCCTGGAAAAAGGTTTGAACGTTGTGGGCGCCCACGGGGACAGCCCCCGCCTGGATTTAAAACCGATGCCGCTTTACGAAGAGGCGGACCTGGCCCTGTTTAAGACCCACTACTACGGGGGGATTAAAAAGTACCACTGGGTTGGCATTCCCCTGGCCCTGCACGGGGTGGTGGTAAAGGAAGACGGGCAGGTGATCAAAGTAGTCATTGGAGAAAGGGAAACGGACCCGGTCTTTACCATAGCCGACCTGCTCCCCCACCTGGCCAGGGACCAGATGGAGAAAAAAATGG
Source organism: Desulfofundulus luciae (assembly GCF_030813795.1). Taxonomy (NCBI): domain Bacteria; kingdom Bacillati; phylum Bacillota; class Clostridia; order Eubacteriales; family Peptococcaceae; genus Desulfofundulus; species Desulfofundulus luciae. Next base: position 23,404 of record NZ_JAUSUX010000001.1, read on the forward strand.
GTGAAGGGATTACCGGAGAGGGATTGAGCCTTTTGGTGGGCGGCCTGCCGGTAGCCGGCGGGGAGGTGCAGGAAAAAATCAAGCAAACCGTGCTCGATTATCTGAACCGGGAATACGGGTTGCAGGAGGAAGATTTTATCAGCGCGGAAATTGAAGCCGTGCCGGCCTGGCCGGCCCGGGATGTGGGTTTGGATGGGAGCATGATTGGGGCCTACGGCCAGGATGACCGGGTGAGCGTTTTTACCACCCTGAGGGCCATAGTGGACTTGCCGGCCCCATCGCGAACGGCGGTAGCCCTCTTCGTGGACAAGGAGGAAATCGGCAGTGTGGGCAATACCGGGATGTACTCGGCCTTTTTCACCAATTTTGTGGCCGAGCTGGCCGCCCGGATTGTTCCCCGGTACAGTGAGCTGGTTTTGCGACGGATCCTGGCCAGCTCCCGGGCCCTTTCGGCCGATGTGAATGCCGGGCTCGACCCCAATTATCCCGATGTAATGGATAAACTGAATGCCGCCCGGCTGGGGCACGGCGTGGTTTTGACCAAGTACACGGGCTCCGGAGGTAAAAAGGGGGCCAGCGATGCCCACGCCGAGTTTATGGGCCTGGTGCGACACCTGTTTAACCGGCATGGTGTGGCCTGGCAGAGCGGCCTTTTAGGAAAAGTGGATCAGGGGGGCGGCGGTACCATTGCCTATCTGCTGGCCATGCATGGCATGGACGTGGTGGACTGCGGGGTTCCCCTGCTGGGGATGCATTCACCCTTTGAGGTGGCCCACAAGGTGGACATTTACATGGCTTACCGGGGATACCGGGCATTCCTCGGGGCTTAAAGACGGAGGGTCGTTGCCATGGAAAGTATTTTAGGTTCACCAATGATGCAAGTGGTCCTGGCCCAGGTGGCCGCCGTTGACTGGGGTAAAGTATTAGGTACGGCCATCAAGATTTTACTCATCCTCGTGCTGGCCTTCGTGGTCATGCGCCTGGGCGACGCGGCTGTGGAACGTTTTTTCAATAACTGGAACAAGATTGGCCCCGTTGACGGCCGGCGGGCACAGACCCTGCGCACCCTGCTGAAAAGCGGCCTTCACTACACCGTCTACTTTATCGCCATGGTTACCATTTTGAACCTCTTCGGGGTGCGGGTCGAAGCCATCCTGGCCGGGGCCGGCGTGGTGGGCCTGGCCGTTGGCTTTGGCGCCCAGAACCTGGTCCGGGACGTGATCACCGGGTTTTTTATTCTGCTGGAGGACCAGTTTGCCGTCGGAGACTACATTACCGCGGCCGGGGTAAGCGGTACGGTGGAAGAGATGGGCCTGCGGGTGACCCGCCTGCGGGATTTTGGCGGGGAACTGCACATCATCCCTAACGGCCAGATTACTCAGGTCACCAATCACAGCCGGGGCAATATGCGGGCCCTGGTGGAAGTGGGCGTTGCCTACGAGGAAGACCTGGACCGCGTTACGGCTGTGCTGCAACAGGTCTGCGAGCAGGCTGCCCGGGACATGGCCGATATCATAGCCGAAGGCCCCCATGTGCTGGGGGTGGTAAATTTCGGTCAATCGGATGTGGTGTTCAGGATCATTGCCTACACCAAACCCATGCAGCAATGGTATGTGGAGCGGGAGCTGCGGCGCCGGATCAAAGAAGCCTTTGACCGGGAAGGCATCGAAATACCTTATCCCAGGCGGGTGGTGTTGAGCATGAGCGGAGGTGCAAGGCGTGATCAGGTATCAGGTTGGTGATGTGGTAAGAACGCGCAAGCCCCACCCCTGCGGAGGTGACCAATGGGAAGTGATGCGCACCGGGATCGATTTTCGTATCAGGTGCCTCACCTGCGGGCGGGTGGTCATGATCCCCCGGCCGAAGTTCGAAAAAAGCGTGCGGGCAATTGTGCGCTCGGGTCGGGATGATAATCAAACAGGAAAATAATGGGCTATACTATTTGCTCCATAGAGAACCGGATCTCTTCTCGGGGCCAAGGTATCTGAGATTGTACAGAATGGCTGCAGGTTGAGTTATCCCCACATTCCAACTACCCTGTTTTGGCTCCCGCTCGCTCCGGTGAGCCTCGCGGGCCAAACTAGTGCTCAGCTCAAAGCTCCGGCAGGCTTCCCGGCAAATTCGGCATCCTGCCTCAGTTGCCGGCCTCGGGCATCCAGCCCTCGGGCCTGCCTTCGCTTTTCGCCTCGCAAAGTTTGGCTGGCCGCTCGGCTCAAGTCGCTCGCTACCGAACCAAAACAGGGGCTTTAAAAAACTGGGGATACTTCAGTGGCTGCAGGTTGTTGCTATTTGGACATTATTATGCTATAATCTTCAAGTCAAATTTTTAACGTCATCCGCCCTGCTCTACCCCCAGGAGGGTAGGGCCAGCAGTCCAAAGGGAGGAGGTGTGTTCAGTGCGCAGCTATGAATGTGTTTTCATTCTGCGCCCGGATCTTGACGATGAAAGGGCCGGCGAGGTGGCGGAAAAGTTCAAATCTCTCGTAGAAAACCATGGCGGGGAAGTCACCAGGCTGGAGAAATGGGGCAAGCGCCGCCTGGCCTACGAAATCGCCCACACCCGGGAAGGCCTGTACATGATCATGCATTTCAATGCCGCTCCGGAGGTGGCCCAGGAGCTGGACCGGGTACTCAAGATCACGGAAGACGTGCTGCGTCACATCATTGTGCGCCAGGCGGCTTAAAAAATCTCCCGACAACCGACCGGTTTTAAAAACCGGCCTGCCCTGCCGGGGGGAGAATAAAACCGAGGCGGTGGAAAGATGCTCAATAAAATCATTCTAATCGGGCGACTGGTCAGGGAGCCCGAACTGCGGTACACGCCCAGCGGTGTGGCGGTGGCCAGATTTACCATAGCGGTGGACCGCCCCTTTGCCAACCGGCAGGGGGAGCGGGAGACTGATTTTATTGACATCGTGGTCTGGCAGAAGCAGGCGGAAATTTGTACGCAGTACCTGGGTAAAGGTCGGTTGGTGGCCGTGGAAGGCCGCCTGCAGATCCGTTCCTATGACGACAGCCAGGGAGTGCGGCGCAAGGCGGCCGAAGTGGTGGCCGAACAGGTGCGCTTCCTGGACCGGCCCCGGGAGGGCCAGGCTACTATAGGCGCCGGGAGCAATGACATTGCACTGGCTGAAAGTGGATACAGCGAAGTTAACTTCAGCGAGGACGATATACCCTTTTAAAAGCTATGCGGTAAGGGGTGACTTCATTGGCGAAGAGGGAAAGGGGACGCCGGGGCAAGAAACGCATTTGCAACTTCTGCGTGGATAAAATAGACATTATCGATTACAAGGATGTACCCCGGCTGAAAAAATACATTACCGAGCGGGGTAAGATTTTACCCCGGCGCATATCCGGGAACTGTGCCCGGCACCAGCGGATGCTGACCGTGGCCATTAAAAGGGCGCGAAACATAGCCCTCCTGCCTTTTACAGCCGAGTAAAACACGAAGGGGAACTGCCGGTTCCCCTTAATTTATTTGCGCCTGCTTAAGTTCTGTCTTTTATGTTAGAGAGTTGCTCCGTCATCAAAAGGTACCTGCCTTTAAAATGCCCTGCCAGCGAGGCCAGCAAATAACAGGCCCAAGTTAAGTGAAGGGGGCAGGAAAAGCAAGGTCGCTTCGCGAATTTACACCTGGATTACGCTAAGGGGGGCAGCCCATGTTCGGACCCCATCACCATCATGATACGGATATCGCCAAAAACATACGGGTAATTGAGTGGTTGAAGGCAGATTTACTGGCTTCCCTCTCTGCTTTGTTCAAAGCCATGCTGCGGGGTAATGAAGAACGGCTCATGGACGCCTTTAGCAGCATTATTATTACCTGTTACGTACTGGGGCGCCGGCTGGGGATTAGCTTTACCCGGATGGATCTCAAGCTGGAGTCCAAACTGCGCCAGGGTATAGAAGAGGAACACGAAATGGAACGGTGGTACGGGGATCTCTCCGCCCTGCTGGCCCACCTGGTAGAAAAAAAGAGGTGATCCCTTGGGTTCCCGGTTGCGCCATGACGCTCTGGTGGAGGGGGCGTTTTTTGCCGGCCTGACGGTGGTCATCGCCCTCCTTGGTCTTTTTATGCCACCGCTGTTTCTTTTGAGCAACCTCATCACCCCCTTGCCCCTGGCCGTGCTTGTGCGGAGGCAGGATCTCAAAACCGGTGCCTTAGCCCTGGCGGTGGCGACGGCGCTTTTATTCGTGCTTTACGGGCGACCGGTTACCGTGCTGATGCTGGTCATCCAGCTGGGCCCCCTGGGCCTTTTACTGGGGCTGCTTTTTAAAAACCACGTGCGGGCCGGTCCTGCCGTAGCGGTAGCCGCCGTGGTTGCGGCCGGGTTGACCCTGGTGACCCTTGTTTTGGGCTTTTTAATTACGGGTATTAATCCCCTGGCCATCGGGTCCCAGATGCACCAGGACGCAGACCATCTCCTCGGGTGGTACCGCCAGCAGGGCTTTATCGAGCCGGGGATGGAAGAGGAGCTGCGCCGCCTGCTCCAGGAAATGATGCAGCTGGCCGCTCTTTTGCTGCCGGCTAACCTGGTTATCTGGTCACTGGTTTCCACCTTCATCACCTATTACCTGGGGCAAGTGGTTTTCCGGCGCCTGGGATACGTGGTTACGCCCCTGCCTCCTTTCAGACAATGGCAATTTCCCTGGTACCTTGTGTGGGTCCTGATCCTGGGGCTGGCCTTTTTCATGGGGGGTGATGCCCTGGGGAAGCAAGTTTTTTCCGCTATCGGAAAGAACCTTTTATACATTGGGGCTTTTCTTTACCTGGTTCTGGGGTTGGCTGTGGTCAGCTTTTATTTTGCCCGCTGGCAGCTCTCCAGGGCGGTAAAAATCCTGCTGGCCGTGACCCTGCTGCTGTACTGGCCCTTTGCAGTCCTTATGCTGATCACCCTGGGTTTACTGGATTCCCTGTTGAATATCAGGCATTCAGGTCGTCACGGTGATAAAGGAGGGGATAAATAATGAAGGTTATCTTGCTGGAAGACGTGAAAAATCTCGGCCCCAGGGGTGCCGTGGTGAATGTTAGCGACGGCTATGCCCGGAACTTTTTAATACCCCGGCGGCTGGCGGTGGAGGCTTCGCCGGGGAAAATGAAGGAGCTGGCCCAGCAAAAGGCCGTCGAGGCCAGGAAAAAGGAAGAGGCCGAGGCACGGGCCAGGGAGCTGGCCGCCCGGCTGGATGGGCTCACCGTACAGGTAAAGGCAAAGGTCGGCGAGGGCGGCCGGTTGTTTGGCGCGGTAAACAGCAAGGATATCGCCGAAGCCCTGGAACGGCAGCACCAGATTGCCGTAGACAAGAAAAAGATCCTGCTCAAGGAACCCATCAAACAGCTGGGTGAACAAACCCTGGTGGTTAAACTTCACCCCAACGTACAGGCACAGGTCAAGGTAGCAGTAATTCCCGCAGAATAATGGTAAATATTTCAGTAAAACCGTTATGAGGAGGATGCGGCGCTGTCCGGAGCGAACGACGCAGCACACGCCGGTAACAGCACCCGGTGAACCCAGCACTCACTGGCAATAAAGCTCTTTCCAAGCCTGCTGTGACAAGATAGTAAGTTGTAATCTTTCCAGTATAGCATTTTCAGTGAGTGCTGGGCGGCTCGGCTCTCGAGGACGCCAAACGAAAGCAAATGGAAGAACACCTGTTGGTGACACATCGGGCAGTTTAATATGGTCGGGAGGTAATAGTGTCGATGGTAATCCGCAGAAGACCCAGCACTCACCGGCAATGATGTTCTTTCTAAGCTTGCTGTAACAAGATAGTAAGTGCAGAGCTTTCCAGTATAACTTTTTCAGTGAGTGCTGGGCGGCCCGAAGCGAGTATGGCAGCGGCATCGATTGTTTTTAGGCAATGCAAGCTTTTTCGGATGCCGCTGCGGCGAGAATTATTAGCTTTTGCGATAGATACTATTCTTGTCGGCGCGGAGCACTGGAGTGAGCGGGGACCCAGCACTCACTGAATTATTAGCTCTTCCCAAAACTTGATGTATCAATTAAACCTGAAACAGCGGGACCAGAGTCATATTTAGGTGAGTGCTGGGCCGCATCCAACCGGGTTCACTGAATATTTATGAATAATGCAGCAAGGCACGTAGAAAGGAGTAACCGGGGCAATGAAAGTTTTTTTGCATAAGTTCAAAGGCAGCAAGGAAGAACCCGGTGCCAGGCTCAAGGGAGTGGAACAACTTCGCCGCCAGGTGAACGCCCTCTATGGCCTGGTGGCCAACATCTATGGTTCGGATAAACTGGTTTTGCGGGCCGGGAAACTGAATGTCCTGCATTTAATGCGCTCTGAACGCCTGGAAGACAGGGTTCTGGCCCTTCAGAAGCTGGTGTTTGAGGATCCCACCCTGGATACCGTGCCCTGTATAGAGGAGATTCCGGCTATTTTAGAGCAAATCGAAGAGGAAATTGCCGATATCCTGGCCCGCCGTACGGTGGAAGATGAACTGGAGAAAAAAATCAGTGAAAAGCTGCAGCAAAGGCACGAAGAGTATGTAAAAGAAATTAAAATGCAGGTGCTCAAGGAAAATGCCGGTCCGGAAAATGCCCAGACCTTGAAGAAGCTCGCCATTTTGGAGAAGCTGGAGCAGAAGAAACTGGCCCGTTCGGCAATGGAAGTACTCCGCCCGGGGAATTTTTCGGAACTGGTGGGCCAGGAGAGGGCCGTGAAGGCGCTGCTGGCCAAACTGGCCTCCCCCTTTCCCCAGCACATTATTTTGTACGGGCCGCCCGGGGTGGGTAAAACTACCGCTGCCCGGCTGGCTCTGGAAGCGGCCAAGAACATCACCGGTTCTCCCTTTGCCAAGGATGCTCCTTTTGTGGAAGTAAACGGCACCGCCCTGCGCTGGGATCCCCGGGAGGTAACCAATCCCCTGCTCGGTTCGGTGCACGACCCCATTTACCAGGGTGCGCGGCGGGATTTAGCCGACAGCGGCGTGCCCGAGCCCAAGCTGGGCCTGGTTACCGAGGCCCACGGGGGTGTCCTTTTCATTGATGAAATTGGCGAAATGGATCCCGTGCTGCAGACCAAGCTGCTGAAGGTGCTGGAAGATAAAAGGGTCTTTTTTGACTCCCCCTATTACGATTCCCATGATCCCGCGGTGCCCCGGTACGTGCGCAAGCTTTTTGAGGAAGGGGCGCCGGCGGACTTCATTTTAATCGGGGCCACCACGCGGGAACCGGAGGAAATTAACCCGGCCATCCGCTCCCGCTGTGCGGAGGTTTATTTTGAACCCCTGACGCCGCAGGACATCGAGCGCATCATCAGGCAGGCGGCGGAAAAACTGGGGGTGCGGATGGACGAGCAGGTTCCCGGGGTGATCAGCCAGTACACCATTGAGGGGCGAAAGGCCATCGGTATCCTGGCCGACGCCTACGGCCTGGCCTGCTACCGGGGCGGGGGAGAAGTGGGGGAAGAAGGCATTACCTTGCAGGATGTCCATGAGGTAATTCAGGCCAGCCGCCTGAGCCCATACGTCCTGCGCAAGGCCTCCCCGGAGATGGAGGTAGGCAAAGTTTTCGGCCTGGGGGTAATGGGCTTTGTGGGTTCCGTGCTGGAAATTGAAGCGGTGGCCTTTCCGGCCCGTAACCAGGGCCAGGGTACCATCCGCTTTAACGATGCGGCAGGGAGCATGGCCCGTGATTCCGTTTTCAACGCCGCTTCCGTGCTGCGCAAAATTACCGGCGAGGACCTGGCCAGCTACGACGTGCACATTAACGTGGTCGGGGGAGGGCGCATTGACGGCCCTTCCGCCGGTGCGGCCATCTTCCTGGCCATTTTAAGCGCCATCCAGGAAAGACCCATTCCCCAGGACGTGGCCATTACCGGGGAGCTGTCCATTCAGGGGCGCATTAGGGGCGTGGGCGGTATCGTGGAAAAAATTTACGGTGCCCGCCAGGCCGGGATGCGCCGGGTGATTATCCCCGCGGAAAACAAAGGTGACGTCCCGGCCGGCCTGCAGGGGATAGAAGTCATTCCGGTGACCACGGTGGAGGAAATGCTGCAGCATATTTTCACCAGATAGCCAGTTGGACAAGGGCGGCAGTAGCCACCAAAGGAGCGGCTTGAAAAACTGCCGCCCGGGTATTTTCCCCAACGTCTTTTTAGTTTACTTACCAAGCGGACAGGTGAAGGACTGTGAGTGAAAAAAGACCGCCGCAAAACATAGATGCGGAACAATCGGTGCTGGGGGCCCTGTTCCTGGACCGGGAGGCCATACCCCGGGTGGCCCGGTTGCTCAAGCCCGAGGACTTTTACCTGGAGGCCCACCGGAAAATATATGAGGCCATTCTCGCCCTGGATGAAGCTGGCAAGCCGGTGGACCTGCTCACCGTGACCAACTACCTGCAGGAAAAGAAGCTCCTGGAACTCATCGGCGGGGTTACCTATGTGGCCTCCCTGGCCAACGTGGTTCCTACCGCAGCCAATGTGGAATACTATGCCCGCATTGTCGAGGAAAAGGCCATCCTGCGCCAGTTAATAGAAGTGGCCGAAAGGATCGCGGGCCTGGGCTACGAGGGCGGCGAAGACGTGGAGCGGCTGATGGACGAGGCCGAAAGAATGATCCTGGAACTGGCCGCCCGCCGTTCCACCGGCCTGTTTGTTTCCATAAAAGAAATACTGCAGCAAATTTTCGAGTACATCGAAGAGCGTTACCGCAACAAGGGAACGGTCAGCGGCATCGCCAGCGGGTTTACCGACCTGGACCGGTTGCTCTGCGGCTTTCAGCCCGGGGACCTGATCATCATAGCCGGCCGGCCGGCCATGGGCAAAACCAGCCTGGGCCTCACCATCGCCCACCAGGTGGCTTTAAAGCACCAGGTGCCGGTGGCCGTCTTCAGCCTGGAGATGTCCCGGGCCCAACTGGTGCAGCGGATGCTTTGCGCAGAAGCCATGGTGGACCAGCAAAAGGTGCGCAGCGGCTATTTATCCGCGGAGGACTGGGCCCGCCTTACCCAGGCGGCGGCCCGCCTGGCCAGGGCACCCCTGTACATAGACGACACAGCCATCCTTTCACCCCGCCAGCTGCGGGCCAAAGCCCGCCGGCTGCAGGCGGAAAAGGGCCTGGGGCTGATCCTGGTTGATTACCTGCAGTTGATGCAGGGCAGCCGCCGGGCGGAAAACCGCCAGCAGGAGATCGCGGAAATCTCCCGCTCCCTGAAAGGGGTGGCCAAAGACCTGAACGTGCCCGTACTGGCCCTGGCCCAGCTCAGCCGGTCGGTGGAGCAGCGGCAGGACAAAAGGCCCATCATGTCCGATTTGCGGGAGAGTGGCTGCCTGGCCGGTGAAACACTGGTGCAATTAGCCAGTGGACACCGGGTTCCAATCAAGGATTTAGTTCGGGAAAAGCAGCCTGTAAAGGTTATGGCCCTTAATGAAATAACATGGAAATTAGAGCCTGCCGCGGTTGGCAAGGTGTGGTGTACAGGGGTAAAACCTGTATTTCGACTTTGTACCCAGCTTGGTCGTGAAGTGCGTGCCACGACAAACCACAAGTTCCGCACTTTAGAAGGGTGGAAATGCTTAGGCGAGCTACAGCCAGGAGAGTTCATTGCATTACCCAGGTCGCTGGAAAGTGATGTTTTTTGGGATCGAGTGGTAAGCATTGAGCCCGATGGTATTGAAGAGGTATATGACCTTGAGGTTCCAGGACACCACAATTTTGTTGCGGCCGATATCATAGTGCATAATTCTCTCGAGCAGGATGCGGATGTGGTCATGTTTATTTACCGGGATGAGTACTACCGGCCCGATACGGAAAAGCGGGGCATAGCGGAAATTATTGTGGCCAAACAGAGAAACGGCCCCACGGGGCTGGTGGAGCTGGCTTTCCTGAAGGAATTCACCAGGTTCATGAACCTGGCCAAAGAGGAAGCACCGGGAGGGCCTGAATAGCAAGGTGTTCCGGTTGTAAAAAAAGGTTCCCCTTGCCCTGGCCCCTGTCATCTTCGCTGGTGATAACCGGGGAACTGTCGTTGAGCGGCAAATACCCACCACTGCGTCACTTCCGTGAACTGGGTGCGGTCCAGGGCCGGGAGATGCGTGTATCCCGGGCGCTGGTATTTCCTTTTTTAAATTTAATATGATAAAATAGTAGCGGATTAGGGGGTTTTTGGCGGTTCCAGTTTAAAAAGGAAAGGGCGTTTCTCTTGACATACCCCTGTCGCTTTGCTAAAATCAGTGTGTTTGGCATGGTGACCCGGGCAGTTGGGTTCTTTTTATGTTCTGAATGGTGAAAAAACGAACATGCCCGGGGGTTTGCTCAAGGAGGGATGAAAATGGAACAGGTTTACGATGTGATAATTGTCGGTGCAGGTCCCGACGGCATTTTTACTGCCCTGGAGCTGATCAGGCAAAAAAGCGGCTTGAAAATCCTCATGCTGGAAAAGGGGCGGGATTTGGAACAGCGCAAATGTCCCTCCAGAGAAAAAAATAACGCCTGTTTTCACTGCAATCCCTGCTCCACCATCTGCGGTTGGGGTGGCGCCGGAGCCTTCAGCGACGGCAAGCTGACCCTGTCCACTGAAATTGGGGGCAGCCTGGAGCAATATATCGGCGAAGAAGCTCTTGGCGAGCTGATTGATTATGTGGATAGAATCTACCGGGAATTTGGGGCGCCGGAAATGGTCTACGGCCTGGAGCATGCGGAAGCCATCGAGGAGTTTCAGCACCGGGCCGCCCAGGCCGAACTGAAACTCATCCCCGTGGCCATCCGCCATCTGGGTACCGGCCGGTGCCAGGAGATCCTGGCCCGCATGAAACAATACCTGCTGGCCGCGGGAGTGGAAATCCGCACCTCTTATCCGGTGGAGTCCATCCTGGCAGAAAATAATGAAGTACGGGGCATAATTACCGCCGGGGGAGAAATCATTTACGGTTGCCATGTGGTTCTGGCCCCCGGCCGGGAAGGAGCCGAGTGGCTGGCCAGGCAGGCCCAGATGCTGGGGCTGACCACGGTGGTCAACCCGGTGGATATCGGCGTGCGGGTGGAAGTGCCGGCGCCGGTGATGGAACCCCTGACCCGGGTCTTCTATGAAGCCAAGTTCATTTATTATTCCCGGGCCTTTGACGATAAGGTGCGCACCTTTTGTATGAACCCCTACGGTGAGGTGGTCATGGAGAATAACGACGGCCTGGTAACCGTCAACGGCCACACCCATGCCTACCGTAAAACCGGGAATACCAACTTTGCGGTCCTGGTCAGCAAAACCTTCACCGAGCCCTTTAAAGAGCCTATTGCCTACGGCAAGTATATCGCCAGCCTGGCCAACCTGCTGGGGGGCGGGGTTATTGTCCAGCGGCTGGGCGACCTCCTGGCCGGGAGGCGGAGCACGGAAGAAAGGATGCGCAAGTGCCTCACCGTTCCTACCCTGACTAGGGCCACGCCGGGAGACCTGAGCCTGGTCTTTCCCTACCGGCATCTGGTGGCCATTGTGGAAATGTTGAAAGCCATGGACGAAGTCGCGCCGGGAATCTATTCCCGTTACACCCTCCTTTACGGGGTGGAAGTGAAATTTTATTCTTCCCGCCTGGCCCTGACCCAGGGGCTGGAAACCCAGGTACAGAATCTCTTTGCCGCCGGAGACGGGGCAGGAGTAACCAGAGGTCTGGCCCAGGCGTCGGTGTCCGGGATCGTGGCGGCGCGGGAGATCCTGAAAAGAGTGGGGGGGTAAATAGAGCATGTCAACGTTAGTGCTGGTGGGTGCCCAGTGGGGAGACGAGGGGAAGGGCAAAATTACGGACTTTCTGGCTGAAAAGGCCGACCTCATTGTGCGTTACCAGGGCGGCAACAACGCCGGCCACACGGTGGTTGTGGCGGGCCAGCAGTTCAAGCTGCATCTGGTTCCTTCGGGCATCCTGTACCCCGATAAACTGTGCTTGATTGGAAACGGTGTGGTGGTTGATCCCGAGGTCCTCCTGAATGAGCTGGATAACCTGGCCGCCCGGGGGATTTCCACGGCCAACCTGCGCATCAGTCCCCGTGCCCATGTCATTCTCCCCTACCACCGGCGGCAGGACCAGTGCGAGGAAGAAAGAAAGGGCGACCGGCGCATCGGCACCACCTGCCGGGGCATCGGTCCGGCTTACACAGATAAGATTGCCCGGGTGGGCATTCGCATGGCCGAGCTGGTGGATGAGGAAGAATTTCCGGGCCTGCTGGAACGGAATCTCGAAAACAAGAACCAGATCTTCCGGGAGATTTACCATAGCAAGGAATTTAAGCTGGAGGACATTTTGCCCACCTATTTAAGCTATGGCCGCAGGTTGAAACCTTTCGTGGCCGATGTGTCCGTCATCGTGAACGAAGCCATTGAGCAGGGCAAGAAGGTCCTTTTTGAAGGTGCCCAGGGGACCCTCCTGGACGTGGATCACGGTACTTACCCCTACGTAACCTCGTCCCATCCCGTGGCCGCAGGGGCCTGCACCGGTGCGGGCATTGGTCCCACCCGCATTGACCGGGTGATGGGTGTGGCCAAGGCCTATGTCACCAGGGTAGGTGAAGGCCCCTTCCCCACGGAGCTAAAAGATGCTCTGGGGGACCATATCCGCACCCGGGGTGGGGAATTTGGCACCACCACCGGCCGGCCGCGCCGCTGCGGCTGGTTTGACGCCGTGGTGGCCCGTTATGCGGTGCGGATCAACGGCCTGGACTACCTGGCCATCACCAAGCTGGATGTACTTACCGGTTTGGAGACCATCCGCTTGTGCACCGCCTACCGCTACAAAGGGGAAATCTTAACCGAGTTTCCGGCCACCCTCAAGGTGCTGGCGGCCTGCGAGCCTGTTTACGAGGAATGGCCCGGCTGGCAGGAAGATATCAGCCGGGCCCGGCGCTATGAGGACCTGCCTGCCAGTGCCCGGCGGTACCTGGAGCGCATCACCGAGCTGGTGGGCGTTCCCATAGCCATAATTGGCGTCGGTCCCGGGCGGGAGGAAACCATTATTACCCGGGAGGTATTCTAATTCCCTTTGCCCGGTGGAAAAATATGAGGCCGGCGGCGACGATAACACCCCGCCGGTCTCAATAACATGAAAATCGCCATCATTTTAATTGTTAAAACTTAATGAACGACACTCCGGCCATGCAACAAGCAACCATAAAATTTTGTGTTGACACCGGTGTCCATCTATAGTATTATATCAACCGGTAATGCTCTTGTGAGCCATTAGCTCAGCTGGTAGAGCACCTGACTTTTAATCAGGGTGTCGGTGGTTCGAGTCCACCATGGCTCACCAAAATGGAAGTCAGAGGTCGGAAGTTGGAGGTCGGAGAAATTTTTGATTTTGTTATTGCCGGACAGTTGTGGTCGGCAATAAATCTGACTTCTGACTTCCGACGACTGACGACTGTTCTCTGGCCCCATGGTCAAGCGGCCTAAGACACCGCCCTTTCACGGCGGTAACGCGGGTTCGAATCCCGCTGGGGTCACCATTTTTTAAGCCCCGTGAATAAAACACGGGGCTTAAATTTTTTCTATTGCTTCTAAAAGTCAAGTAAGCCCGGGAGTTAGAAGACACGGCTAGACCGGACATTTACGCGATAATAGCTACCGCACCACCACCCGGTACTCCCTGAGCCAGGTATCAACCTGAATAAGGTAAGCCAGGAGCTGCGGCCCGCGCATCAGTTGGCCGTACCAGGGCCTGTTCATGGCCGGCGCATCCAGCCGGGCAAACTGGCGCACGGCCTCAACGTTGATAAAGGGCAGCAGGGGGGAGGTGGGGTCGTCCAGAATATCCAGGAGCCACCGGCGGACGGCCGCGAAATAGGCCGGGTGATGGGTCTTGGGGTAAGGGCTCTTGCGCCGCAGGAGCACCTCCTGGGGCAGCACCCCCGCCAGTGCCCGGCGCAAGATACCCTTTTCCATCCCCCCGCAGCTTTTCATCTCCCAGGGGATGTTCCAGGCGTATTCCACCAGGCGGTGATCGCAAAAAGGCACCCGCACTTCCAGCCCGGTGGCCATGCTCATACGGTCTTTGCGGTCCAGGAGGGTGGCCATGAACCAGTTGATATTCAGGTAAAATATTTCACGTATGCGTGCTTCACGGGGGCTTTCCCCCGGAAGGCGCGGTACTTCGGCCAGGGTATCCCGGTAGCGCTGCGCCACGTATTCCTCCGGCCGGATCATGGCCAGCAGTTCCGGTGACAACAAACGGGTCCGCTCTCCAGTATCAAGCGCCCAGGGGAAGGTTTGGGCGGCCAGGGCATCCTCCCTCCGGAACCAGGGATATCCGCCGAAAATTTCGTCGGCGCACTCGCCGGACAGGGCCACGGTGGCTTCTTTTTTGACCTCCCGGCAGAAGAGCAGAAGGGAAGCGTCCACATCGGCCATACCGGGCAAATCCCGGGCCCGCACGGCAGCGCTTAGCGCCTCCACCAGGTGTGGCGTGTCGATCAACACGGTCCGGTGGTGGGCGCCCAGAAAGTGCGACACCCGTTCTATCCACCGGGCATCGGAATCGGGCTCAAATTGATTGGGCCGGAAGTAACGGTCGTTCTCCACATAGTCCACTGAAAAGGTCCGAAGTCGCCCCGTACCGTTTTGCTGGAAAGCAGCCGCGGCAAAGGCTGAAATGGCGCTGGAGTCAAGGCCGCCGGAAAGCAGGGTGCAGACGGGCACATCGGCCACCAGCTGCCGCCGGACCGCATCCTGCAAAAGCCGGCCCACCTTATGGGCGGTGGTCTCCAGGTCGTCAGGATGGGGGTGGCTTTCCAGGGCCCAGTACCGGTAAATGTGCATACCCCGGCGGTTATAAACCAGGCAGTGGCCTGGCCTCAGCTCCTTTACTCCCCGGAAAACGCCGTGTCCCGGCGTGCGTCCGGGGCCCAAAACAAAGATTTCGGCCAGACCTTCGGCGTCCACCTCCGGTTGCACGCCTGGATGGGCAAGGAGCGCCTTCAATTCCGAACCAAAGATAAAAGCGCTACCCCTTTGGGTATAAAAAAGGGGTTTTACTCCCAGACGGTCCCGGGCCATAAAGAGGGTTTGATCCGCTTCACTCCAGATGGCAAAGGCGAAAATACCGTTCAAGCGCGGCACGCATTCTTTGCCCCACTCCATATAAGCCGTGAGTAACACCTCCGTATCCGAGTGGCCCTGGAAGCGATAACCCCGGGCTTCCAGCTCCGCCCGTAGCTCCGGGGTGTTGTACAGTTCACCGTTATAAATGATTATGTACCTGTACTCTCCCTTCCGGCGGGTCATGGGCTGCCCCCCGCCTGCGGGATCAACCACGATCAGGCGGCGGTGGGCCAGGGCGGCCCTGGGAGACAGCCACAACCCGGCGGCGTCGGGCCCGCGGCAGGCCAGGGCTGCCGCCATGTCCTCCAAAGTGGGGCGCTGGTGGGTGAGATCCACATCCCAGTCTACCCAGCCGGCAATGCCACACATTTGACTTTCCCCTCCCAATTTAAGCTCGTGCGAGCCAGCGAAATTCCAGCCGGGAAAAGGAAAGCGCCCTTCCGCAGCAGCTGATGTATGTACTGCGGGGGGCGCCTTTGCCCGGCCCGTATTAAATACTGTGGCAGCCCGTACGGCAGGTTCCGTACTCAAGCTCATATTATGCGGGGAAGCCTTGAAATGTGTCGAAGTGTTACGAAAAAATTACCTGGAGCTCGGGACAGGGCTTATGTCCTCTTTTCTAAGGACGGCTCTAAAGCAGTATAACCCGTAGGTTTCGGAATATAAAGCGTTCTCAGACAGCTCAAAGGATACGTCACCTGCAAAAGCCAGCCCGGTCTCGTATAAAACGCTTCTCAGGAATGCTAAATCAACGCTTGGATAATCAAGAGTCAATAATAGCAGCCCGTCGTCCTTAAGAGTTCTCCTGAATTCCTTCAGGGACAGCATAATGTCTTTTAAAGGTAAATGTTCAATCACAGAGATACAATAGATCTTGTCAAATTTTTTGTCTTCATAGGGCAGGTCTGTGATTGACGCCTTAACGTAGGATATACGTTTAAAGTACTTCATCGGAAAAAACCGTGCTGCGTCATATCCAAAATCTTTTAATATATCGCTCAGGATTGCTCCGGGAGATAAAATTCTTTCGTCAATATCACAAGCGTGAACTTCACGGCATACATCCGCCAAATAAAATTTAAACGGATGGCAAATACCGCAACCAGCATCCAAGGCGACATCGGCAGGTTCACAAAATTGTCTTGCCCATTCATATTCATAAAACCTACTCCACCAGTATGGTGGTAGCGGAAAGACAAGCTGCTCAATACGCGGGTCGTTCCGTAAAAAAAATCTGGATAGGAATTTACCGGACACCTTATCATCCCTTCCTTAACTTATCTTTACCGGGCCATGCACTTAAAGGTCTTCGGTCCAGCCCACCAGGTTTGGTTTAGGGTCAAGGATGGACAGATATTGACCAATTAGTCCGTACTGCCCCAGTGGGTCCAGCTTTTTGTAACGGTAGTATTTGGCCAGCCGGTCGGCAGGTTTTATCCATCCCAGGTGTTTCACCCGCAATGAGCTGGTGGCACCTCTAAGCTCAGTGATGTTATGGGGAAATCGCCCGCAGTGCTGGGGGGTTTCCCGCCACTGGTAGGGGAAACCGGGAACATACCTGACCATGAAGGGTCTGTAGTAGTGGTGGGCCTTCCAGTATTCGTCCTCGCGGTAATGATCTTCATCCCACATGTCGTAGAGGCGGAAATAATAAACCTCAATTTCCGGATTGGCAGCCAGGGACCTTAGCTCCTTTACCGCGCGCTCTTCAAAAATTTCATCGGCGTCTAAAACTAAAATCCAGTCCGGACCGGTTCCCACCGCCAGCTCCCAGAGCTGCTTGCGCAGGATGATTTCGTTATGAAAAGAGGGCTGCTTGTTGGAAACCAGGGTCAAGGGAATGTTTTGCAGGGTTTTTTTACACACTTCCACTGTATTATCCTCGCTGGCATCGTCTAAAATCACTGCACAATCGATGTACTGCGCCGCGTGCTTGAGAACCCTCTCAAGGTATCTCCCGGCTTCGTTTCTTACCAGCATAGCAAGGGTAATTTTACTTCCCCGTGTACCAGTCTCTTCATCAGCAGTTTGCAGCATGGCCGCGCCGGTCGGTGTATCCTTGCCGGCCGGAAAATATTTCTCTTTATACGCCTTCAAGCCCGCAAAATCAGACTCCCGGTATATATGGAACGGCGGGTAATGGGTGTCGGCATAGAGCTCCAACCCCAGGGCAGCCGCCCGAATGCAAAAATGCCGGTCCTCCCCGGTAAAACCCAGGTTATATATTTCGCTGAAGGAGACCCCCAACAGAATTGCCCTGCGGCTGATCAGGGTACAGGCACCCAGGCCGCCTACTTTATAAACACCGGGCTTTTGCAACGTCTCCAGAAATTCTTTCACCCGCCGGGCGATCTCCTTTTCGTCGAGCATCTCGCCCCGCTGCATGTGATACAGCCGGTACTGGTCGGCTACCCAGACCTGAGGAAGAGGGGTCATATCCGGTTCCCACCTGGTCCAGTAGACCTCGGAAACGATATCCTTTCCCAACCCCACCAGGTGGACCAGCGTTTTCGGGTGCAGCACCAGGTCCGAATCAACCAGAAACAAGAAATCAAAGCCACTGTTCCGGGCCAGATGGATAAAACGGTTCTTATATCCGGCCACTTTCCAGATTAAATCTTCCCGCCAGTGGTGGGTGTGCTCGTCACAGTGGTAAGCGTGCCCTGCACCGTTGCCGGGGAAGATATGAACGTTTTCTCTCCCGGCGGCAAACTCCCGCAGCAGGGTACTTTCCCTTTCGTTATCATCAATAAACGCGTATTCAACTTCTAGACCCGTGGTCTCCAGGTGCGAGAGGGACCACAGGAATTCTCTTAGTATGGACGGTTTCTGCCGGACTGGACTGGCGATGAGCACCCTTTGCATCCAGATCAATCCTTTCATCAAACGTTAAGGCTATTCAGTAGAGCAGGTGACCAGGGAGGACACAACCCCATGACCACCAGTTCCAGGGCGGATGAGGCCAGCCTGAGAAGTCCCTGGACGAAGGAAAACAATCCACACTCCAGATTCCGCTGCACCGCGCTGGCGTATAAAAGCATCCCGCTGGCGCCGGTAAGAAGGTAGTTGCCCAGCGGTTCTTGCCCGGGCCGGCTGGCCAGATACTGTTCCACCATAAGCTGGTATTCCCGGCAGGTCTCTATTAATTCCCGGCAGTTTCTGGAGTTAGACGGTTCGACCAGTATAAGCAGCGCCAGAACCATCGCCAGAGGTAACTCGCCAAGTTTGCACAGCTCTTTGTACAGGGCTTTTTTTCTGGATGGGGAAGCAAACCGGCTTAATGCCTGCCATTGGAGCCTGCCCCGACCCCGCTGTTTTAAACCCAGTATTTGGGTCAGCGGGTACAACATGTGCGGTGCAAGGAGTAAGGCGTGAAAGTACTCATCTTCTGCTTCCCCATACTGGCCCAAAAGATTATAGCTGTCCCCAAGCAAGGCGTGGATGTGGTAAGGGGGGAGAATCTGGGCTCCCGCAGTAAGGGCAAAACGCAGTTCCTCGATGGCCGTGTCGCAGCGGCCGTCATGCAGGGCCAAAAGTCCTTTGACCAGGTGCAGGTCCGGGTCGGCGGGCAGCATGGATAGGGCCCCGTCAAGCAAAAATGTTAACCTGTCCCTTTGACCGGTTCTGAAAAGCCCCAGGCACAGCGTGAGCAACAAATCACGGAAATAACCCTCGTTTCCGCGCATGAAAACCAGGGCTTTCTCCATGTGTTCAATGCCTTTTTTGATTTCCCCACACTGCAAGTGTTCGATGCCGAGGCTGTATAAAAGAAAAGGGTCATCAGGTTTATCATCCAGGGCCTTTTTAATTACGCAGATGTTACGCTGGTGCTTGTTTTTGACCTGCAAGTGCCGGTCGAGATAGCCAAAGTGGTAGATTAACAGATCCGAAAAGGCGAGGCCCCCTCCGGCGTTATGCTTTTTGATTGCCCCGGCTACCTGTTCATGGATGGCTCCGGTAAAACGATAGGCGGGTTTATTTCTAAACAACCGCACCACCTGGTCCTCGGCCATCCCTTCACCGTTTCCCAGGTAGCTGCGGATTTTCACGAAATACCCTTCTACACCCGGTGCGTCAAGGAGTCTGGCGAATTCCTCTAATTTAACTGGGGCCAGTATTTCATCAGCATCCAGGATCAGGATCCAGTCACCTGTGGCTTTACTAAGGGAGTAGTTTCTTGCCGCCGCAAAATCATCGCACCAGTGAAAGGTAAAAACCCTGGCTCCACTTTGGGCGGCCACTTCCTTCGTCCGGTCGGTGGAGCCCGTGTCGACCACGACGATTTCCTGCACCAGGTGCTGCACACTTTGGATGCAGGAGGCAATCCAGTGTTCTTCGTTTCTGGCAATCATGCACAGGCTCACCGGTAACCCGCTGCTCATGAAAATAACCCCCTGGCCGGGCCGCATTTGTAGTCCAGCATGTGACGGGCGGCGCTGGCTTTTTCTTTAAGGTAGGCACACAGGGCCATGCATCCCCTGGGAGACAGGCTGGTTAAAAGCTTTATTGTCTCTTGCGCCAGCCGGTGGTACCCCAATGAAACGCGGGCATTACCTGGTTCCAAAGGCCCGGGCCGGTAGCGCAGGCAGTTCTCCAGGATGGTCAGGGCCGTTTCAATGACTGCCGGCTCGCGGTTTTTTTCCGGCCGGCCGCACCTGGAACCGTTGCCGAGCAGCGAAATCAGGTTCAATAACGCCCAGGCCGGGCTACGCCCTTGTGGCCGCCGCCACAGGGAAATGGTCCTTATTTTCGCCAGGCGGTAATCTTCTTTGAGCATCAGGGCAACGATCTCGTCGACTGCCAGGGAGGGATCTATCTCACCACCGGCGTGCCGGATACGCTCCATAAGGGAAAGGGCATGCTCAAACCGGCCTGCATACACGCAAAACCGTGCCAGGCGCCGGACATGGCCTTCAGTTGGACTGCCGGCACCTGGGCCGGTTTCTTCAAAACACGCACAGGCCAGATCCGGAAAACCGGCCTCGAAGAACAGGTCGGCCAGCACTACTACCTGTTGGGGGTGGTTGAGGTGCCCGGCGGCTTTGAGATGGTCGAAGGCACCCTGTGGTCCCTTTTCAGCCAGGTGGAGCAGGAACAGGTTGTAGAGCGGATAAAGATAGGCAGGGTTTAATGCCAGGGCCTTCTCGTAACAGTTTTTAGCTTCTTTAAACCTGGCCAGTTTTTCGTGGCAGTAGCCCAGATGATATAACGACAGGAAGCTCTCCGTGCCGTTGGTATGGCTAAACAGGGGTGGCGGTTGGCCGAGATGCAGGGCCTCTTTAAACCATTTCAGGGCTATTTCATACTCCCCTTTTTCCTCGAACAGGATTCCTCCGTCGAAAAATAGATCGGTGTAAAAGGGATAGCGCTGGCTTTCTTCCATACATATACAGATGGCCTCATCAAGGTTCCCCAGCGCCCTCAAGCAGGCAATCACTAAACGGATGGCCGGCGCCCGGAACAGGATGTGCCCGTCCGTCAGCTGTTTTAAGGCTTCTTGAAGGTACGGGAGCGCCCGTTCAGCCTTGCCCAGGCCCAGCCATTCCACCCCCAGGTAATACTGTAAGAAGGGATTGGCGGGATCCGCAGCTACCGCCTGCCGCAGCAGGGCCAGATTGCGCCCTCGCTTGCGGTTGCGTTCTCTTTTGGATAAAGGCCTGTGCCAGATAACCGGGCCCTGTGCTGTGCCTACCGCTTCCGGGCGGCTAATCACCACCTGCTCATGGATGACCCCCTGGAAGCGGTAGCCGGCCTTGTTTCGAAACAGTCTGAGGACGAAAAACCGGTTGTAGTCACCGGGATTTTCAGTGGCCCGGTTATGGAGGGGCAGGAAAAAGGCCTCGTAACCGCTGTTGTTGTTTATAAGCGAGCGCAGGTCGCCCGGACTGGTATCCAGTTCTTCATCGGCATCAAGGGACAAGATCCAATCGCTTTTAGCCCGGGCAAGAGCATAGTTGCGGGCGGCGCTAAAATCACCGTGCCACGGGTAACGGTAGACCTTGCCGGTGTAACGGCGGGCGATCTCTACGGTACGGTCCGTTGAACCGGTATCTACAATAACTATTTCATCGACCGCCCCCTTAACGCTATCCAGGCAGACGGCCAGGTTTGCCTCTTCGTTGCGCACGATCATCGCTAAAGCTACAGTTGGGATCATATTTCCTGGTTTGCCTCCTCAAAGAGCCTGCGCAGAACCGGTAGTTCGGGGTATTTATCAATGGCTACCCGCAGGATTTCCCGGCGCATTTTTTCATAAAGCCTGATCAGGCTGACATAATACCGCGGTTCTGCTGGATCCTGCGCCAGGGCCCGTCTATAGAGTTCCCCGGCCTCGATGCAGGCGTTTTGACGCTCTTTAATTTCTGCAAGGGTAAAGAGTGTTTCGGGGCATTCCGGATAGGCCTCCAGGTAAAGACCCAGGTAATATTCTGCGGTCTTGAGGTGGCCGTACCGGTAAAATAGCTGGCCTACGGCCCGGGCGTTCTTGCTCAGGCACTCCCGGGATAAACCGTCTAACAGCGACTCGGCCCGTTCTTTCTCGCCCAGGTCAAGGGCACGCATTAGAATATCCAGGAGAAGGGACATTCCCTCGTCGCCCAGGGTGACTCCGGGCCCTCTGCGCCTGCCCGGGTAGTTTCGCAGCAGGCTCACCACCGCCCCCGTGTCCTGGGAAAGTCCGAGGGCAAACAGTTCTTCCACCAGGGGCAGCACTTTCCGGCGTTTTCCCTGGAACCAGAAGCACAGGATTTTATTTAATTTGGCCAGCGGGTAAAGCCGGTGGCCGGGGCCGAACCCCTCAAGGATGCGCAGGGCTTCCAGGTAACGCCTCAGCTGGATCAGGCAGATTGCTTTCCATAATAGAATTTCCGGTACGGCTTCCTGCTGGTCCATGCCCCGCTCCAGGTACTCCAGGGCAAGCTTGTAGGCGGACTGGCGGAAAAGGATTTGCCCCATCAGGAGGTTGGCCTGGGGAGTACAGAATTCACAAAGCTGTTCCAGGCATTTTTTTGCATAAACCGGATCTTCTTGTGGTTTTAAGAGGCGCGTGATGCTTTCCAGGGCGGGGGTGAAGTGGGGTTTGTCCCGCAGGCTCAAGATGTAATAACGCATGGCTTCTTCGTGGTTTAAAAAAACTTCCGCCAGCTGTCCCAGCTGGTAAAGGGAACGGAAACCCCGCGTCCCGCCGAAAGGTGCGTAGTGGGCCGGCTGTTCGGGCATGGACAGCGCCCTTTGGAAGAACTCATACGCCCGCCCGTAATCTTTTTGTTCGTAGCTGATCAACCCGCCGTAGTAATAGAGGTCTGCGTAGTTAGGAAAAAGATCCAGGCCGAGCTGGACAATTTCTAAAGCCTGTTCGGGCTTGCGGGCGGCATGGTAGGCCAGGACGATGTAACGCAGGAGTTTGGGCAGGTAGATGGTGTTCGGATCGATACCATTGGCCGCCCTGACCAGTTCTGCTGCTGCTTCATCAAACCTTTCCGCCCGGTACAGCTCCACACCGTAGTGATAGCGAAGGTGGCGGTTGTCCGGATTCCGGTTTAGCTCCTGGCTGAGCAGGGCCAGATTCCGGTTCTTTTTATCCTTTGCCTCAATTTGCCGGTCCAGGTAGCCGTAATGCAGGATCACCAGGTCTTCGGCAATCTGGTACCTGGCCTGGCTGTTTCGTTCTAAGATCACGTCTGCGATCTGTTCGTGGATAGCCCCGCGAAACCGGTAGTCCTTTCGGTTTTTGAAAAGACGGAAGACCAGGTCCGGGCAGGTTTCGACCCACCCCCCGTTGCCTACGTAGTTAATTATCTTGACAAAATAACCTTCTACATTCTTTTCGTTGGCCAGCCTGCGCAGTACTTCCCTGCTTTCACCGGCCAGTTCTTCATCGGCATCTAAAAACAAAATCCAATCTCCCGTGGCCAGTTCAAGCGAGGCATTGCGGGCGTCACTGAAATTGTCATTCCAGGGGAAAGATTGGACCAGGGCGCCAAATTCCCTGGCTATTTGACAAGTACCGTCGGTAGAGCCCGTATCTACAACAATTATTTCGTCCACGGTCCCGGCCACGCTTTGAAGGCAACGGCGGATGTTTTGTTCTTCGTCCTTTACAATCATGCACAAGCTGATTCTGGACTCCATGATCTCTCATACCTCATTCAATAAAATAGTTTTTTTGTTAATTTATGCACAGGGCCTGTAACCTTCCACAACTATGAAGAATACCCTAATAGCGGAACGTAAAAATTTACCATGCGAAGGAGGACAACTTATGCCAAACTATAAAATTTTTCAAGACAATCCAGATCAAGCGCGTATAAAAATCTTTGGCAGCCAGAATGTAGCCTTGAATACCGACTCAACAGGTAACCTGAGCATCACCAGCACCGGTCTGGCCGTTACCGCACCGGCGAACGGGTTGCTGGTGACGGCGCCGGCTACCGGTTTATCGATCACGCCGCCGGCCGGGGGTTTAACCATCACCAGCACCGGCCTGGCCGTCACCGCACCGGCGAACGGGCTGCTGGTGACGGCACCGGCTACCGGTTTATCGATCACGCCGCCGGCCGGGGGCCTGAGCATCACCAGCACCGGTCTGGCCGTTACCGCACCGGCGAACGGGTTGCTGGTGACGGCACCGGCTACCGGTTTATCGATCACGCCGCCGGTCGGGGGCCTGAGCATCACCAGCACCGGTCTGGCCGTCACCGCACCGGCGAACGGGCTGCTGGTGACGGCACCGGCTACCGGTTTATCGATCACGCCGCCGGCCGGGGGTTTAACCATCACCAGCACCGGCCTGGCCGTATTATCAAATCTGGTCACCACTGACGTATCGGCCACGAGGGCAAACGTTACAGACACTGCCGGAAGCCCCGATACCAGTTACACCGTTTTGAATCTCAGGACCTGGACGTTTGGCGTTGTTAACGCCTCCACAACGATTGCTCCCGCCACTGTTAAGCTGCAGATCAGCCCGGACGGCAGCAGCTGGATCGACGAGGCCGGCCCGGTTACCCTGAACACCGGCGATGTAACTACCCTTGTGTCTGCTATTTTCTTGAAATACGCACGTATATATTATGCTGCCGTCGACTCGAACAGCGCCGTGACCCTGAATATCTTTTTCCAGGGCCAGAGCTAACAACAAGGAGAAGGCCGCGGTTTTTCCCGCGGTCTTCCCGCTCCAGTTCTGCCAATGTTGACCGGGTATCTGATTATGGAGGTCTAAGTCTATGGCAAAAATTGGTGTCATGCCGGAAGATTCCAGGTTCGCACGGCAAAAAGATAACCTTGAGCACCTGGGTGTGCTGGGCATTTTTGCCGGGATTGTGCTGGGGGCTGTCGCCATTGTCTTATGCCTTATCTTATACCGCAAGCCCGTTCCCGAATGCCCTGAACCCGAGTTCACCAGTATTGTCCAGCGTAATCTGGTTAGCCGGGATGTAGAAGGTTTTAGCAAAAGCATTGATCTTTCCCGGATCCGGACCTTTTCTTTTCTGGTCCGCAATGATGGTCCCAATCCTGTGGTGGCCCAGACCGAGCTGAGTCCAGACGGAGTGACCTGGAGTTCCTTCGGGGAATCGTCGTACGTGATCGAGCCCGGGGATAAGCACCTTTTTGTCCCCCAGTTTTTCCTGCGATATGCCCGCATTAAATTCCGGAACAAGAAGCCGGGCATGGATACGTTGATTACCGTGTGGTTTCAGGGGCAGGGTTAAGGACAACCATTTCCCAGGGCAGGTGATAGAGGATTTGCCCTTTCTGATGGAAAAGGAAAAGCTTACCTCGATTATCATTCCCACAAGGAACCAGCTAAGCCTGACCGTGTTATGCCTGGAAAGCATTTTCAAGTACACCCCGGAACCGGTTGAAATTATTGTGGTGGACAACGGTTCCACCGACGGCACCCGGGAATACCTGTGCTCAGTGCCTGGAATCCGGCTGCTGGAGAACGGTCGCAACCTGGGTTTTGCCGCCGCATGCAACCGGGGCCTGGCCGTTGCCCGGGGCGACCATCTTTTGCTTTTAAACAACGATACCCTGGTAACCCCGGGGTGGTTGTCCGGGCTCATATCCCATTTAAAAAAGTATCCCGGCGCCGGGCTGGTGGGTCCCCTCTCCAACTGTGGCGGTGTAACGCAGACCATACCGTTAGCCCTGCCTTCCCTGGACCGGCTGGAGGAATTCAGCCGCCGGCTGGCACTGCAAAACCGGGGACAGTGCCACCCGGTCCCGGTGCTCAGCGGTTTTTGCCTGCTGTTCACGCGGCGGGTTTTGAATACCATTGGCGGGCTGGACCCCCGTTTTAACCCCGGGAATTTTGAAGATGACGATTTCTGCCTGCGGGCCAGGCTGGCCGGCTTTGTGCTGCTGGTGGCCGCAGACGTATTTGTATACCACTTCGGTCAGAAAACCTTTACCGGGGAAGGCATGGATTACCGGGCGGTCCTGCGGGCCGGCTGGGAAAAGTTCCGGCTTAAGTGGAAGTTGCCGCCCAATTTTCCACCGGAAAAGCGCCACAATTCTCCCCTGATCCTGAATCAAACCTTTGATCCCTGCCGGCATACGGTTCCGCTGGAGTAAAACAGCTCTACCCTTTAGCCAGAAGGGCGCTGTGCCGGTCCCCCCAAGTATGTTGCAGGTACCCGAATGTTTCAGGAAAGTATTACCACAGGGGATTCGAGCACCATATTTTAGCCCCTTCATAGTATGTTCATAGCAGAAATCACTCAAAAAGGAGTGTCCAGGATGGCTTTTCAACTAACCAGTTTTGACCTGGTTACCCCGCCCGGCGGGAGCCAGCAGCATTACGACTTTTTCATCCTCCCCGAACCCCGGGCGCTGGCCAGCGGGGTGGTGCGCCGGCCCGATGGTACGCCCGTGCCGGGAGCCGTGGTGGTCGTGTTTCGGAAGGAAGGGGATAAGCTGGGGCCCGTTATCGGTCACACCTTCACCGATCAGGACGGGCAGTTTTTCCTGGGACCCCTGGCTCCCGGGACCGAGTACAAGGTAAAGGTATTCTACATGGAAACCGGTGCTGTGCAGGACCAGGCCCAGGTGGTGGAGTCCGGTATTTTCCCGCCGGTCTTCCCGCTGCCTCCCGTAGCTCCATTTCCCACTGTAGCCCCGTTTCCTCCAGTTGCTCCGTTGCCGTAAGCAGGCCGGATCTCTCACGTGGCGTCAGTCCGGGGTAAGCATTTTTACCTTCTTTGCCGTTATCCTTTGCGAAGGGTGGTTGCTCCTTCTGTGCTTTTTTCCGTTATAATTCCCTGCCGTAATGAAGGGGATCATTTGCGGCGGACCGTCCAATCCATGATCCAGGCCCGGGGACCGGAGCAGGAAATTGTTGTGGTGGACGACGGGTCCACCGACGGGTGCTGTGATTTCCTGCGGTCCGGTAAAATGCCCGGTGTGCGGTTGGTTGAGGGGAAAAACCTGGGGGTGGCCGGTGCACGCAATGCGGGGGCGGCCCGGGCCACAGGAAAAATCCTTTGTTTTTGCGATGCCCACCTGGAATTGCCGCCCGGCTGGCTGGCGGCTCTGGCCCGCCCCCTCGGGGAGGGTATGGCCGAGGTGGTTTGCCCGGCCATGGCCGATTCCCGCCGGCCCCACGCGGTGGGTTACGGGGTTACCTGGGGAACCAACCTGCAATGGCAGTGGTTGCACCGCCGTCCCCCGGAACCTTCCTATGTCCCTCTGGCTCCCGGGGGATGTCTTCTGGTATCCCGGCGGGTGTACGAAGCGGTAGGGGGATTTGAAAGGGGTTTTTACGGGTTTGGTTTTGACGACCAGGAATTTTGCCTCAAAATCTGGCTTTTCGGTTTCCGGGTTATGGTGCAGCCGCAGGTACAGGTGCGGCATCTTTTCCGGGAGACCCACCCCTACCCGGTAGGGGCGGGTGAACTGCTGCACAATTTTTTGCGCATGACTTTTTTGCACTTTAACCGGAGGCGTCTGGCGCGGGTAATGGAGATGGTCAGGGGGCAGCCCGGATTTGCCGGAGTGATGGCAGGGCTGCTGGACAGCGATGTTTGGGAAAAGCGTAAAATTTATTTCCAGCGCCGACACTATGACGACGATTGGTTCATGGAGCGTTTTAAAATACCCTTTTAACGCCTGGAGTGGTTTACAACAGATGCATGAAGCATCCGCAAGGGGGTCAAAAGGTCTGGCTTCGGTAATTATTATCTGCCGGGATGAACTGCCCTATCTGGAGCAAACCATCCGCTTTATGCTTACCGTGCCTTCCGGTTGTCCCATGGAGATCATTGTGGTGGATGACGGCTCCCGGGATGGGTGCGCCGACTTTCTCCGGCGGGGGGGCGAGCTGAGCCGGCGCGTGCACCTTGTCGATGCCCCCGGTTTGGGGCCGGCCCGGGCCCGGAACCTGGGAGCCGCCCGGGCCAGGGGTGAGCTCCTGGTTTTTTGCGACGCCCACATCATTGTCCCCGGCGGCTGGCTGGGCGATCTGGCCCGGGCGGTGCTGGCCGGGCAGGCCCATGCCGTTTGCCCGGCCCTGGTGCATACGGAAAACCCGCACTTGGCCATCTACGGCGGCACCTTTAATAAAGACCTTTCCTGGGTGGGGCTGACCCTGCCTCCCCGCTCTCTTTCACCCGTGCCCCTGGCCCCCGCCGGCTGCCTGGCCGTGAGCCGGGAGGTTTTTTTAGAGGTGGGAGGATTTGAAGAAGGTTTCACCGGCTGGGGATATGACGATGTAGAATTTTCGCTGAAGTTATGGCTTTTTGGTTTTGTCGTGGCGGTAATGCCGTGGGTTAAAGTTATACACATCAGCCGCCCTTTAAAACCCTACCAGAGGCCGGGGGAGAATCTCACCCGCAACCTTCTCCTGCTGGCGGCCCTGCACTTCAACCCCCACCGCCTGGCCAGGGTGGCGGCAATGGCCAGGCCCTATGCGGGCTTTTCCGAAGCCTGGGCCCGGGCGAGTGAACCGGGCGTCTTAAAAAAACGGGATGAGTATTTTCGCCGCCGGGTGCACGATGATGACTGGTTTGTGAGTACCTTTGGCATGCCGGTTTAAGTGCGAGGTCCTTTTTCACCAGCAGGGCACAATAAGCATATCCTGGATGGAGGGTCTCTTGTGGAGCATTTTGCTTTTATCATTTGCAGCCAGGACGACGCCCGTTACCGCCGCTGCCTCCAGTACCTGCTGGCGCTGGAACGCCCCGACGTCCAGATGGAGGTCCTGCGGGTGGCGTCCCGGCACAGTATTGCGGCTGCTTATAACCGGGCGATGGAAAGGAGCGCGGCTACCTATAAGGTTTACCTGCACGACGATGTATTTATTTTAAACCGTCACTTCTGCCGGGACGTTTTGAAGATTTTTCGGGCGGACCCCTCCATCGGCCTTATCGGCATGTGCGGGTGCAAAAAGATACCGCCCAGGGGGATGTGGTGGGAGGGGAAAAGTTACGGCAAAGTTTCTCATGGGGACCCACCCCGGGTGCTCCTCTTTAACCAGCCCGCGGGCCTTTACGAGGTGGTGCAGGCGGTGGATGGCCTGCTCATGGTCACCCGCTACGATGTGCCCTGGCGGGAGGACATAATCGACGGTTTTCACTTTTACGATCTTTCCCAGTGCCTGGAATTTGCCCGCCGGGGATACCGGGTGGTGGTGCCACGCCAGGAAGAACCCTGGTGCTACCACCGGAGTCCGGGCAGGATTGATGCGGAATATGAGCGGTTAAGGCAGGTTTTCTTAAGGGAGTATGCCAAGGAATTATCTGGCAATCAGGTGGGGTAAGATGGCCAGCGTGTTGTTTATTGACGGAGTTCTTCCCTCATTCCCCCATCCCGAACGGGGATGGCGCGTTTTGCGTATTTTAAAAGCTATTGCAGAAGCCGGGCACAGGGTGGTTTACCTGTTGCTCCAGGGAGAGCGGTACGAAATCTACCGGCCAGTTTTTGAGGAAGCCGGTATTGAGTTTATGGTGGAAAAAGGAGCCCGGATCTGCCGGCAGGGTCCGGTGAAGTGCCGGGTGGTAGGACTGGACCAACTGGTGCAGGAAGTCCCCTTTCACCTTGCCTGCATTCATTTTGCGGCCAACGCCCTCGCGTGCATTCCGGTAATCCGCCGCCATTCCCCCCGCACCAGGATTGCCGTGGATACGGTGGATCTCGCCCATATCCGGTTGTGGCGGGAGGCCCTGGTTACCGGGCGGCGGGAGACGGTTGTAGAAGCCTACCGCCACTGGGAAATGGAAACGGCCGTTTTCCGGCAGGCCGATGCGGTTATTGCCGTTACCCCTCTGGAAGCCAAAATGATTTCCCGCCTGGCACCAGGTGTCAAAACAGTGGTCATTCCCGTTATTGCCGATGCCTGGCCACAGGTCAACCCCTTTTCCAGCCGCCAGGGCCTGCTTTACGTGGGAAACTTTTTTCACCCGCCCAATGCGGATGCCGTGTTTTACCTGGTCGATCACATCTGGCCCCATTTGCAAAAGGCCCTCCCCGGGGTGGACCTCTACATTGTGGGCCACAACCCCCCGCAGGAGATCCAGGCTCTGGTAAATGACGGGATAAGGGTGGTCGGCTATGTGCCCTCACTGGCTCCTTACTTTGAGCAGTGCCGCCTGATGGTAGCCCCCATCCGCTACGGGGCGGGGATAAAGACCAAGATAGTGGAGGCCATGGCCGCCGGTTTGCCGGTGGTGACCACCAGCATGGGTGCCGAGGGTATGGAGCTGCAGCCCGGTGAAAACGTGCTGGTGGCCGATGATCCCGTCTCCTTCAGCCGGGCGGTGGCCGCCCTTTATCAAAACCAGGCCCTGTGGGACCGCCTGTCTCAAAAAGGACGGGAGCATGTGCGCCGCCATTACAGTTTTCCCGTGGTGGCCCCGGCTATTTACAGTTTGCTGTCAAGCTGACATACCAGGCCGGTCAGGCGCTCATTAACAGATTGGCCAGCTAAAGAGAAAGGTAGGGTAAGATACAGGGATTCGAGGAGTGATGCCATGCTGGTTTCCATCATCATAGCGGTACACAACCAACTAGAACACATCCAAAACTGCCTGCGGGCATTGTGGAAAAACACCAGCCGTGTCTTCCCCTGGGAACTGATCATCGTGGACAACAACTCGGATAAACAAACGGCAGCCTGGCTGAAAACACTGGGGGGTGAGGTGCGCCTGGTTTCCAACTCCATAAATCTGGGCTTTGTCCATGCCTGCAATCAAGGGGCGGCAGCGAGCCGGGGCAAATACCTTCTCTTTTTAAACAGCGACACCCGGCCCCTCCCCGGCTGGCTGACGGCCCTGGTAGCTGCTTTGCAGGAAAACCCGCGGGCGGGGGCGGCGGGTGCCAGGCTGCTTTACCCCGACGGGAGGCTGCAGGAGGCCGGCGCCATCATCTGGAGGGACGGCACCGGCTGGAACTACGGCCGGGGCGACAATCCCGCCCTGCCCAAGTACAATTACCCCCGCCCGGTGGATTACTGTTCCGGCGCCTGTCTTATGGTCAGGGCGGACCTCTTCCGGGTCCTGGGGGGTTTTGATCCCCGCTATGCTCCCATGTACTACGAGGATGCCGATCTTTGCTTTGGCCTGCGCCAGGCAGGATGGGCCGTGCTTTATGTTCCGGGGGCTGCGGTCATCCATTACGACGGCGGAACCGCTGCAGCCGGCAACGGGGGATGGCGGCATTACATGGCCGTGAACAGGGAAAAATTCGTGGCCAAATGGAAGGATGTCCTGCGCTATCATTACCCGCCTTCCCCGGAGAACGTGGAGCGGGCCTGCTGCCGCCCTCTGGACGCATAAGGGGTGAGGGTAAAAGTGAAACGGGCATTGATTACGGGCATTACGGGCCAGGACGGCTCTTACCTGGCCGAGTTTTTACTGGAGAAGGGATACCGGGTTTACGGGCTGGTGCGGCGTTCCAGCGTGGGCAACCTGGAGAGAATCAAACACCTGGAAAAGGACCTGCGGCTCATCCCCGGCGATTTGACGGATCAGAATTCCCTGATTGCTGCCCTGGTGGAAGCCCGGCCCGATGAAGTTTACAACCTGGCCGCCCAGTCCTTCGTGGGAGTTTCCTGGCAGCAGCCGGTGCTTACAGCCCAGGTTACCGCCCTGGGGGTTACCCGCATGCTGGAGGCCATCCGTACCGTAAACCCGCGCATTCGCTTTTTCCAGGCCTCCAGCTCGGAAATGTTCGGCCGGGTACAGGAAACGCCCCAGTCCGAAAACACGCCCTTTTACCCCCGCAGCCCTTACGGCGTGGCCAAGGTTTACGGCCATTACATCACCGTGAACTACCGGGAGAGTTACGGCCTTTTTGCCTGCAGCGGTATATTGTTTAACCACGAATCGCCCCGGCGGGGCCTGGAGTTTGTTACCCGCAAGGTCAGCGACGGGGTGGCCCGCATCAAGCTGGGCCTGGCCGGTGAGCTTCGCCTGGGGAACCTGGAAAGCCGCAGGGACTGGGGTTATGCCGGGGATTACGTGCAGGCCATGTGGCTGATGCTGCAGCAGGATGAGCCCGATGACTACGTTATTGCCACCGGGGAAACCCACTCGGTGCGGGAACTGGTGGAGATTGCCTTCAGCCACGCCGGCCTGGACTGGCGGAAATACGTGGTTGTGGATCCCCGCCTTTACCGCCCGGCAGAAGTGGATCTGCTCCAGGGGGACTATTCCAAAGCCCGGTCCAAACTGGGCTGGGAGCCCCGGGTTTCCTTTCCCGAACTAGTGCGCATGATGGTGGATGCAGACCTGGCCCGCTGGGAAAAGATTCTGCGACAGGGCGTGCCGGAGGACACGGTTCGGGAAAAGGGGAAACCGTGACCTGGAAAATAACCTGTTCGGTAATTATACCCGGTGTTTGCGGTCGAAATGGTAAAAAGCTAAAAAATTTGGGTTGGATTTTCCAAGGAGGTACCCTATGCTCACGGAAAAGATTGAGCGTTCCAAAGAAATCATTGCTGCCGCGCTGGAGCAGGCCAAAGGGGCCATGGCGACCTTTTCCGGCGGTAAGGATTCCCTGGTGCTGCTTCACCTGATCCGTACCGTTCAAGGCGGTAAGATAGCCATACCCGTATTAAACATTGACACCGGGGTAAAGTTTCCGGAAATTTACCGGTTTATTGACAAGATGCGGCGTCTCTGGGGGTTTAACCTGGTGCGGGAAAACAACATCGGGGCCATTCCCCCGGAAGAAATTGGCCGGGACCAGGTTCAATGCTGTTACCGGCTGAAAACCGTTCCTTTAAAGCGGGCACTGGAAAAATACCGCGTCTCCCACCTTTTCACAGCCATCCGGCGGGATGAGCACCCGGCCCGGGCCGGCGAGGATTATATTTCCCCAAGGGAAGACCACATCCGCGTGCAGCCCCTGCTGCATTTCACCCGGGAGGATATCTGGGCCTACATCCGCCTGCACCACCTGCCCTACTGTTCCCTTTATGACCGGGGATATGTCAGCCTGGGCTGCCGGCCCTGCACCAGCCCGGCCGGTTCCGGTGAAGCGGAGCGCTCCGGGCGGGCTGCGGCCAAGGAAAGGGCTATGCCCGATTTAAGGCAACTGGGGTATTTTTGAGCGGGAGGAGTCTATATGTTCTTTTCCATACTGATGATTACCATTGATACCCTGCGGGCGGATCACCTGGGGTGCTACGGTTATCAACGGGAAACCTCGCCCCACCTGGATGCGCTGGCCCGGGAAGCCATTCTTTTCCGCCGGGCTTACTCTCCCTGTTCCTATACATTGCCGGCCCACGCTTCCATCATGACGGGGAAGTATGTGCCCCATCATTCAGTTGGTTACAAGCAGGGGGACGGAAAAATGGATCCCGACCGGGAAGTGACCCTGGCCGAAATCCTCCTGAGCCTGGGCTGGTCCACCGCGGCCTTTGTCGGTTGTGCCGTTCTGGATGGCCACCGGGGGCTTTCCCAGGGATTTGTCCTGTATGACGACGAGATGACCAGGGGAGAAGAAAATAGACCCCATGAGCTGGTGCGGGACGGCCCCCTTACTACGGCGCGGGCACTGGCATGGTTAAAAGACAACACCGGCAAACCGTTTTTTGTCTGGATACACTATTTTGATGTACACGGTCCCTATATACAACCTGCTCCTTTTAACACTTTTTTCAGGCCGGAGGACTACGGGAAAAGCCCCCTCTTGTTGCCGGTTGTGGACGAAGGAGAAACCGGGGGAATTCCCCGTTACCAGCTGCTGGCCGATGATTCCGACGGTGTGGCCAAACACCAGCATGATGTCCGTTTTTACCTGGCTCGATATGATTGCGGTATCCGGTATGAAGATCACATCGTGGGTGACTTGCTCCGTACCCTGAAGGAAATGGGCCTCTGGGATGAACTGATGGTCATTGTCACTGCCGATCACGGCGAGGCCCTGGGGGAAAACGGCGTCTACTTTTACCACGGTCTCACTTTGACCCCCGACCAGATTCATGTGCCCCTGATCGTCAAGATGCCCCGTTCCACTGGTCCGGCCGGCGTGCAGGTAGGCGTGCCGGTGAGTACGGTGGATATTATGCCCACGGTCCTGGAATTAATGGGGCTCGATTACAGCCACCTGGCTTTAGACGGGTTGCCGCTGCAGTATGCTTTAAACACACCGGACCTTGTGGCCCAAAGGGCCGTCCATAGCGATCTGGAATGCCAGGGAGCGCTTATCTGCGGAAAGGAGCTCCACCTCTGGCCCCGCACCCCCACCATAACCTCACCTGGCTATCTATATAACCCGTCCCTGGTTTCTGAAGAGATAAAAATTTACCTGTTCTGAATTCATACTGGAAGGGAGTATCAACCAATGAGCAATCCCGTGATAAGCGGTGAAAGGGCGGTTCCCGGGTTTAGTGACCCGGTTACCATGGCCGAACACCTGGCCCGCTACGAGTTTGCCCTGGCTTTTGTGGCCAGCCGGGAGGTGCTGGATGCGGCCTGCGGGGTGGGTTACGGCAGCCACATGATGGCCGAACGGGCGAAGAAGGTGGTGGGGGTGGATATTGATCCGGACTGCCTTGAGTATGCCCGGGACAATTACGCCCATCCCCGGGTTGTTTACCAGCAGGGGGATGTCTGCGCCCTCCCTCTTCCCGGCGGGAGCTTTGATGTGTTGGTTTCCTTTGAAACCATCGAACACGTTGCCGACGGGGAGGCCTGCGTCAGGGAGGCCTGGCGGGTGCTGAGGCCGGGAGGTCTCTACCTGGTTTCCACGCCCAACCGGCTGCTCATTTCGCCCGGCCGGGGACCCCAGGCCCCCCCGGTTAACAGCTTCCACGTCCGGGAGTACACCCTGGAGGAATTTCAAGAACTGGTAGGGAGCTATTTCCAGAACCTGCAACTTTTCCGGCAGAATCTCGAGGAAGAGGGGCGGGGCCGGGACCCGGCCGTAAAACCCCTTTTGCCCGGGGAGGGCGCCTGGTTTTACGTTATTGTCGGCGTCAAGGGGGCTGAATAAGGCGACGTCCAATCGTTTCAAAATGGGCTGGCGAAAATGCGCCATCCCTGGCCCGGACGGCCTCCGGGCCTTGCTTAGATTGGACGTGATGTGTTGCTCCCTGGGAACCTTTGTGAATGATAATCTGGCCAGGCCGTAAAGCCTGCCGCAATGATCTCTTGACTATTTTTTTGGAATTGCTATAATAAAAAAGTAAGCGGGTGTAGCTCAATGGTAGAGCATCAGCTTCCCAAGCTGAGGGCTGCGGGTTCGATCCCCGTCACCCGCTCCAATTTTTTATAAAGAAAAGGTTTAAGCCTCCCGTTCAGGCGGGAGGTTTTTTATAGCAGGCTATTATGCAGGCTAATCCATGTCAAAAGGCGGGGCCGGTGAGTTGCGGTAAGGTGCGGTAAAAGGCACATGATGAATAAAAAAGGAGGGGGCCGTATGCCTGAAACGAAAAAAGTTGGGGAGATCATGGTGCCGCTGTCCGAATACCCGGTGGTGTATGAGACCGATACCTTGAAGGATGCCATTAAGGTGCTTAGAAATTACCGCGCCGCCGGCCACGAGCACCGTTCCTTGCTGGTCTTCAGCAAGACCAGGAAAGTAGGGAATGAGGAGCAACTGGTGGGGATTCTTACCACCCGGGACATCTTGAATGCCATTAAGAAAAACCGCATGCTTTACGACAATACTGAACTCTTCACCATGTCCTGGGCCTTTTTCTACCGCAGGGAACCCCTCAATGAGCTTACCGTGACCAGGGTGGGGCAGGCCATCCGGCCCCTGGTCGATGCTTACGTGCAGGCTGACGATACCGTAACCAGGGCCATCGAACTGATGATGACCAAAAACGTGAATATCCTGCCCGTGTTCGAGGGTAAAAAAGCCGTTGGCATCATCAGGGCGATAGACCTCCTGGACTACATCGCCGGGATGCTGTAACGGATTCCAAATTTTACCTGTGACCCCTTTAAAGCGCCGCTTGACCGCCAGCTTTCACTGCGTTGAGCCTGCCTCTTGGTGCATGCCGCCCGTTAGTGGCTTCTGCCAAACTAAAGGCATCAGAATCTTGTCTGGCTGGCCTGGACCGGGGTATAATGTAAAAAGGATTAACATAAGGAGGCGGATTTGAATCCTATGGGCAAGCACATCAAAACCATCGGCCGCCCCTCCCTGGGCAAGACTGTTCAGGGCAGGGGTTGCGGGGAATGCCAGACTTCCTGCCAGTCGGCCTGCAAAACCTCCTGCACTGTGGGCAACCAGGCCTGCATGAAGGAGGACAAGTAATTAAAAAAACCTGATCCCGTCCGGGATGAGGTTTTTTTCTTGAGGGAAGGACTATGATCCACAAGTTTATCTTTGACGATCACCGCATTGTACTGGATGTCAACAGCGGTGCTGTGCACCTGGTGGATGAACTGACCTGGCACCTGCTGGACGATTACCCCCTTCATAATCACAGGGATTTGGCGGCCAAGTATTCCCATTGCTACCCGCCGTCTGAAGTAGAGGAGGCCATTGGGGAAATCGAAGAGCTGGTCCGGGAAGGCCTGCTGTTTTCTCCCGACCCCTTAAACGGCCATTATGAACCGGCGGGTAACGAGGTGGTCAAGGCCCTTTGCCTGCACCTGGCCCATGACTGCAACCTGGCCTGCCGCTACTGCTTTGCCGGGCAGGGTCATTTCGGCGGCTCAAGTGGGCTGATGCCTTTCGAAACGGGGCGGCGGGCGCTGGATTTCCTCCTTGCCGCTTCCGGCTCCCGGCAGCATGTGGAAGTGGATTTTTTTGGGGGAGAGCCGCTGTTGAACTTTTCCGTCCTGCAGGCGCTTGTGGAGTACGGCCGGCAGAGGGCTGCCCAACTGGGCAAGGTTATCAAGTTTACCGTGACCACCAATGCTTTGCTCCTCACCCCGGAGGTAGGCCGCTACTTAAACGAGCATGATCTGGCGGTGGTGCTCAGCCTGGACGGGCGGCAGGAAGTCCACGATGCCATGCGCATCTTTCCCGGCGGCAAGGGTTCCTACGGGCGGGTGCTGGATAATATCAGCCGCTTCGTTTCCTCCCGGCCGGGGGGTGAGTATTATGTGCGGGGCACCTTTACCCGCCATAACCTGGATTTTTCCCGGGATGTGCTGCATATGGCCGGCCTGGGATTTGAGCACATTTCCGTGGAGCCGGTGGTGGCGCCCTATGACAAGGAGTATGCCTTAAAGCCCCGGGACGTCCCCCGCATTTGTGCGGAATATGAAGAACTCACCCGGCAAATACTTGCCCGCGCCCGGAAGGGCCAGCGGATCAACTTTTTCCACTTTAACATCGACCTGGACGGGGGACCGTGCCTGCCCAAGCGCTTGACGGGGTGCGGGGCCGGGCGGGAATACCTGGCCGTCTCGCCGGAAGGAAAACTTTATCCCTGCCACCAGTTTGTGGGCCGACCGGAATACTGCATGGGGGACGTGGAAAAGGGTATCGTCCGCCCCGAACTGGTGGAAGAGTTTAGGGCCGCCCATGTGTACAACAAAGATGCCTGCAGGGACTGCTGGGCCCGTTTTTACTGCAGCGGCGGCTGCCATGCTAATGCCCATGCCTTTCACGGCAATATCTTTACGCCCTACGAAATTGCCTGTGCCCTGATTAAAAAGAGGATTGAATGCGCCCTGTATTTGAAGGCGGCTATGGCGAACGAAGATGCTTAAATCGCGGATCTCCCCCTGGCCCGGTATCAGCCCGGGCTACAATTATCGGCATAAATCTATAAAAATAAAAGCAGATTAGACCAAACTTACCTTATCTCGATCATAATTAGCTTTAATGGACAAAATTCATAGTGTTATTATACCCTTATCAGTTATATACTTATGTAGTGTTGGTGCGGCCTGACAAGCAACCTGTCTTTTGTATCCGGGTTGCCGGTTGTCAGGTTGTGCAGGAGTTTTTCACCAAAGGAGTAGACACTCATGACGCTTTCAGCGCCACCAACAGAGGATGGAAATGGCCGCAACGGCATTAAACAAGCGGTGCACCGGTTGCTGTTCGAGGATCCCCTGACTCCGGCCCAGGTAATCTGCCTGGTGGCCATTACCGTGGTGGTAATGGCCTACGGTTCTCTTATAACGCATGCTTCCGGCGGCTGGGCCCTGCTGGTGGACGACCGGGTGGTGGCCGTATGTTCCGACCGGGAGACGCTGGAGACAGCCATCCATAAAAAGTTCTATTTTGGGGAGTCTACCGGTGATCTCCTTCAGAGGGTGACCATCCGCCCAGCCGCTGTGGGAGAGGGACCGCTGTTGTTGTCGAACCGGCAACTGGAGGATACCCTTGCCCGGGCTTTGGGGGCCGGAGACAGGGGCACGGCGCTGGTAGTGAACGG
The DNA here is from genome assembly GCF_030813795.1 of Desulfofundulus luciae. Classification (NCBI taxonomy): domain Bacteria; kingdom Bacillati; phylum Bacillota; class Clostridia; order Eubacteriales; family Peptococcaceae; genus Desulfofundulus; species Desulfofundulus luciae. The sequence continues at coordinate 61,231 of NZ_JAUSUX010000001.1, forward strand.
CGCGATTAAGCTGGTGGTAGCCGACCGCGAAATGGCCAGCCGGTTGTTGGAAAAATTAAAAGAGCGGTACAGCGTTCCCGGGGCGGATGTTCGCCTGATGGAAGAGGTGAGCTTTAAAGAAGTGCGGGCGCCGGCACATGCCATTTTAGGGTTCGAGCAGGCCCTTGATTTCGTTTGCACTAGTGGGCGCCAGCTTGACCGCTACACCGTTCGGGCCGGAGATACCCTGTGGACCATTGCCGCCGGGGCAGGCATGACGGTGGAAGAGTTGCAGGCGGCGAACCCGGGTTTGACTCCCGAGAGACTGCAGGTAGGCCAGGAGCTCAATTTATCCCGCGCTGTGCCGGTGATCAACGTTCTGGCTACCGCGCGGCGCACCGAAAAGCGGGAAATTCCCTTCCCGGAGGAACGGCGGCGGGATAACAGCATGTATCGCGGCCAGCAACGGATTATACAGCCGGGGAAGCCCGGCCTGGAGGAGGTTACCTACCAGGTCGCCTACTTAAACGGCCGGGAAGTGAGCAGGGACGTACTGGACAGGCGGGTGATCAGGAAATCCGAGACCCGGGTGGTGGCGGTGGGTTCGCGGATGTTGCTGGCTTCCCGTTCCGGGACGGGGGGCAGGCTGGCCTGGCCCACGGTGGGGGCCATCGAGTCGCCCTTCGGGCCGCGCTGGGGACGGCTGCATGCAGGAGTGGACATAGCTGCGGGTACCAGCGCCCCGGTACGGGCCGCCGAGTCGGGACGGGTAGTCAGCGCGGGCTGGAATGGCGGCTACGGCTTGATGGTGGACGTTTACCACGGAGATGGGGTGATTACCCGTTACGCCCACCTGTCCAGGATTGAGGTGCGGGTCGGCCAGCGGGTGGAACGCGGCCAGGTGCTGGGACGGGTGGGGAGCACCGGCAATGCTACCGGGCCCCACCTGCACTTTGAGGTGCTGGTCAACGGGCGACCGGTGAATCCGGCGCGGTTCCTGTAAGGTATATTTTTAGCCACGTGGGTTATTAGCAGGGCGAAATCCCGTGTTTTAAAGGGATTACGCCCCTCCTTAACTGGATAACCTTGAGGAGGGGCGTTTTTTATGGGAAGTGGTGGGATTGGAAAAAATGATTGTTCCTTCAGTGCTATAAACAATTGTGGTATAATGGTCCGTAAAAATAGTTTGCGTGAAAGAGGGTTATAATCATGGCTTTTTCTTACCGTGAACGCAAGAAAAGGCGCCAGCAAATTGCCTTTATTATCCTCACCGTTTTTCTTTCCCTGGGTTTATTGGGGACTTCTATCGGCTGGTTTTTTAGCCTTCCTTCTACCAGCTCACCTTCCGGGGCGGAGCAGCCGTCCCCGGAAAAAATAATTGCGGATCTGGAGTCCCGGGCCAAAGCAAATCCGGAAGATGCTGGCATTGCCGCCCGGCTGGCCCGGGCCTACCTGGATGCGGGAAAGATGGATCAAGCTCTTAAAACCTACGAAAAAGTCGTACAACTGAAACCGGAAAACAGTGATTTTCGCATCGAGCTGGCCCTGGTGCAGTTTTTGCTTGGACGTTACGACGAGGCTGCAGCCAATTTTAAAGAGGAAATCAGGCGTCACCCCGGCAATGCCCGGGCCCACTATTATTACGGACAGGTGCTGGCCCTGGGGAAGGGAGACTACCAGGGCGGCATCCGGGAGCTGGAAAAATTTATTCAGCTTGCCGGTAAGGGGGATGACGTGGCCCAGGCGCGTAAAATGATCGAGGAGTGGAAGACGCATCTCAAAAAGTAAATATGCCGGGAACCGCCCATTACGACTGGAGCATGGTGTATCAACCGGTAACTGGCTTTCGGATAACGCCAGGCCCCGGCGGTTTAGAAGATCAGGTGACTGGCAGACCCGCGGGTTTGCCTTTAGTTTCCTCTAGGAGGAGGACTCCGCTGACGTTATAATTAATAAAGAGAAAAATCTAAAATAAGGGCCCCGGCAGGAGGCCCTTGTTTTTTAACTGGTTAATGAGCTAAATAGCCAATGGTAATTATTAATGGGAGGTAGGCACCTGTGAACATTTACCCCCTGATTAAGACGCAGCCTCCCCCCGGTACGGGGCGGCTTTTGCTCTGGATCTGGTTAAAAATAATGGCCGTTTTTATGGCCCTCGCGTTTGTCCTCGTCATACGGGTACCTGGACAAATACGCGGGTATATTTACAATATCTTTCGCGAGGCGGCCCGGGCGCAGGTGATGATCAGCACCCGCCATATGCTCACCCTTTCTGACGATCATTTCGTAGTGCGCTACTATCCCGGGGACGCCGACGGTGCCCTGCTGGTGTTAAAGACCGCCCGGGAGTTTTACCCGCTCGTGTCGCGGGACTTTCGTTTTTCCTCAAAGAAAAAGATCCCCCTGGTTGTCCATCCCACCCGGGAGTCGCTGAACGCCAGTTTTGGCTGGCCGGCCAGCGAAAGTGCCATGGGCGTGTACTGGGCGGGGGTGATCAGGGTTCTTTCACCCAACGCCTGGATAGATGCCCGGGACCCCCGGCAGGTGGAAGAGGTCTTTGTTGCCTCGGGGCCGGTGGCCCATGAGTTAACCCACCTGGTGGTGGACTATATCACCCGGGGCAACGTGCCCCGCTGGTTCACCGAGGGGGTCGCCCAGTACGAGGAATACAGGCTGACCGGCTTCCGCTTCGCCAGAACCGGGGATTTTGCGGGGCAGCCGCTTTATGACTTTGCGGAGATGGAGCGGGGTTTTGAACGGTTGCCCAACCAGACCCTCGCCTACTGGCAGTCCCTGGCGGCCGTGGAATACCTGGTGGAAGTCTATGGCGAGGAAAGCCTGCATAAAATTTTAGCAGCGCTGGGACAGGGACGGGATATGGATGGTGCCCTGCAACAGGTTGCCGGACAGGACCTCGACCAGTTCGCCGCCGGCCTGGGGTCCTGGCTGGGGCAAAAGCGGGATGGCAGGAGCAATTGATTGTTGGAAAAGCTGATTTTGTGGCAGGAATTGTGGAGGGGGATCGAGAATATAGGTTTAGTTTTTTTATGACGGGAGGAAAATGTTTCCTATGGATAAATTAGTTGTTGCCGGGGGAATATCCCTGCGGGGGCGGGTTGCCATTAGCGGGGCTAAAAACGCTTCCCTGGCTATTTTGTGTGCGGCCATCATGGCCAATGAACTGGTAACCCTGGAAAATGTCCCCGACATCAGGGATGTACAGGTAATGGTGGAGATCCTCCGTTCCCTGGGGGCCCAAATACACCGCACCACTCCCAGTGGCAGCTTGCGCATGCTCATGGCAAGCCCGCCTGCCCAAATGCCCCCCTACCACCTTGCGAAACAACTGAGGGCTTCCAATTTGTTGCTGGGTCCCCTGGTGGCCCGTTTTGGCCGGGCGGAAATCCCCCTCCCCGGAGGGTGCAACATTGGGACCAGGCCAATGGATTTACATTTCAAAGGCTTGACTGCCCTGGGAGCGCAGCTTTCCCTTGAACGGGGCACGGTGATTGCCCGGGCCGCCAGGCTGGAAGGGAACCGGGTATACCTGGATTTCCCCAGTGTGGGAGCCACGGAAAATATCATGATGGCTGCGTGCCTGGCGCAGGGACAGACGGTGATCGAAAATGCCGCCCGGGAGCCGGAAGTGGTTGATCTGGCCAACTTTTTGAACTGCCTGGGGGCCAGGGTGCGGGGAGCAGGCACCGATGTGATCAAAATCGAGGGCGTGGACTCCCTGGGCGGTTGCCTGCGCTATGCAGTTATCCCCGACCGCATTGAAGCGGGCACCTTTATGGTGGCGGCGGCTGCCACCCGGGGAGACGTGGTTTTAGAAAATGTCATCCCCCGTCACCTGGAACCATTGATTGCTAAACTGCGGGAGGCCGGGGTGGAGATAGGGGAAGAGGAGGACCGCATCCGGGTCAGGGCCAGTGGCCCTTTAAACCCCATCGACATTAAGACCATGCCCTATCCGGGGTTCCCCACGGACATGCAATCCCAAATGATGGCCCTGCTGTCCACCGTTCCCGGTACCAGCGTGATCGTGGAAAATATTTTTGAAAACCGTTTCAAAGTGGCCGATGAACTGAAGCGTATGGGCGCTCGGATCAAGGTAGAGGGCCGCCTGGCCGTGGTGGAAGGTGTGGAGCGGCTGCAGGGGGCCTGCGTCCGGGCTACGGACCTGCGGGCGGGGGCTGCCCTGGTGGTGGCCGGGCTCATGGCTGAAGGTGAAACCATGATCGGCAACGTGGCCTATATAGACCGGGGCTATTTCAAATTGGAAGAAAAACTGAAGATGCTGGGTGCCCGGGTCTGGCGTACTTCATCCGAAGCGGATGCCCCGGCGCAAAGCGGAACTACCAGGAAAAGCGCCCTGGTTTAAAAACTACAGGTTAACGGGAAGAGTCGATGCAAATTACGCTGCTGTGTGTTGGAAAATTGAAGGAAGATTTCCTGCGACTGGCCCAAAGGGAATACCTCAAGCGGCTGCAGTCCTACGCCCGGCTTGAGGTGGTGGAAACCAGGGAAGAGGCTCTGCCTCCAAGCGGTGAAAAGGGGGCAGTGGAGGCAGTTCTGAAAAAAGAGGGGGAGCACCTGTTACAGAGGATTCCGGACAACGGCTATGTGATCGCCCTGGACAGGGAGGGAGTAATGCTTTCCTCCGAGGAATTTGCCGGTTTTCTGCAAAACCTCCGTTTGCAGGGGCAGAGCAAGTTGTATTTTGTCATCGGAGGGAGTGCAGGGCTGGCCGGGACCGTCCTGGCCAGGGCCTCCATGCGGCTTTCCTTTTCTAGATTCACTTTTCCGCACCAGTTAATGCGCATTATCCTGCTGGAACAACTGTACCGGGCCTTTAAAATCATCCGTGGCGAGAAGTACCACCGTTAGGGATACAGGCCGAAAAAACGGATGACCAAAATGGAACCGGATTACAGCAGGAATATATCATTTTTTATTGAACTAAAAGAATAAGGAATTTAAGTTTTCTTTTGTTAAAGTTTTTTATCGTTAAATTGAGGTTTTTCGGGAGGAATAGGTTAAAACGCATCGAATTACTTAGTGTTGGAGGCCCGGTACAAAAAAGCCTGTGAGAAAGCTCGTGAGCAAAGGGACAAGTTTTTATTTCTAAAAATTTAAAGGAGGTTGGCGTGATGTACGTAGTAACTGTGGATCGCGACAAGTGCGAGGGTTGTGGCGAGTGCGTGGATTCCTGTCCGGGCAGCGTGCTGGAGATGAAGGATGGCAAGGCATTCGTGGCCAATTCCGATGATTGCCTCGGATGCGAAACCTGTGTTTCCGTTTGCCCGTCGGGAGCGGTGACGCTGGAAGAAAGATAGGTAAATTTAGCGGAAGAGGGGTGAGAGGGGAGAAGGGTGTTCTAGCTTTAGTTTCAGGTAAATTCAAGTATGGGAACTGCACAGGGCAAAGATACATTTAGCGTTAGTAAAGGAGGCGTGCTGATGTTTGAACCAAAGAGGCCTCAAAGAGAACTAAAGTATGAAGAGCTCCGGATTTATACTGATGAGGAACTGAACAACTTTACCGAAGAAGAATTAAAAGAATTTAAAATAAAGCACGAAATTCCCGCCGTGGAAGAGCTGGAAAGGGGACCCTGGCCCAGCTTTGTGGCCGATGCCAAGCAGGAGGCCCTGCGCCGCAGGAAGCTTGCCGACGACAGGATCATGATTGACCGGTACGTGGTGGAAGACCTGCTGGGTCAGTTGGAGCTTTCCTTTAAGGACGGCGAGACCCACTGGAAGCACGGCGGTATTGTGGGCGTGTTTGGCTATGGCGGTGGCGTCATCGGGAGATACTCCGATGTGCCGGAAAAGTTCCCGGGCATTGCCCATTTCCATACCATCCGTGTCAACCAGCCAGCCAGTAAGTTCTATAAGACCGACTTCCTGCGTGCCCTGTGTGACCTGTGGGAATACCGGGGCAGCGGTCTTGTGAATATGCACGGTTCCACCGGGGATATTATCCTTTTGGGAACCACCACCGAACAACTGGAGCCCATTTTCTACGACATGACCCATGAACTGGATCAGGACCTGGGCGGCTCCGGCTCCAACCTGCGGACACCCTCCTGCTGTATCGGTAAAGCCCGCTGCGAATGGGCCTGCTACGACACCCAGGAAATGTGCTATGAGATGACCATGCATTATCAGGACGAGCTTCACCGCCCGGCCTTCCCGTACAAGTTTAAGTTCAAGTTCGACGGCTGCCCCAACTGCTGCGTGGCTTCCATTGCCCGTGCCGATATTGCCTTTATCGGCACATGGCGTGACGACATCCGCATCGATCAGGAAGCCGTGAAGGCATATATTGCCGGCGACATTGTGCCCAGGGGCGGCGCCCACAGGGGCAGGGACTGGGGCAAGTTTGACATCCAAAAGGAAGTCATTGACCTTTGCCCGTCCCAGTGCATGTGGATGGAAGACGGTAAGCTGATGATCGACAACAAGGAATGTGTGCGCTGCATGCACTGCATTAACGTGATGCCGCAGGCGCTCAGGCCCGGCACGGATACCGGCGTGAGCATCCTGGTGGGTGCAAAAGCCCCCATCCTGGAAGGCGCACAAATTTCGCAGGTGATCGTGCCCTTCATGAAAGCGGAGCCGCCTTATGATAACGTTAAGGAAGTTATCGAGAAAATCTGGGAATTCTGGATGGAAGAAGGAAAGAACCGCGAGCGTGTTGGAGAGCTCATCCAGCGTGTTGGCTTGCCCAAGTTCCTGGAGGTAATCGGCCTGCCGCCTGCACCACAAATGATCAAGGCGCCGCGTGCCAACCCGTACATCTTCTGGAAGGAAGAGGACGTACCCGGCGGATTCACCAGAGATATCAAAGAGTTCCGGGCCAGACACAAGAGGTAAATAATTAAGGGGGTTTGTTGGATGGCTCTTTCCACTGGGAAATACGGTAAATTCGATCCGCAGAATCCAACCAAAGATAGGATTACGGATATTGGTCCGCGCCACTACTGGGAATTCTTTCCTCCCAGCATTCAAAAGAACTACGGCAAGTGGCTATACCACGAGATCCTCGAGCCGGGCGTGCTGGTACACGTTTCCGAAACCGGGGACAAGGTCTACACGGTCAGGTGCGGTTCGCCCCGCCTGATGACCGTACAGCACGTGCGGGAAATCTGCGATATTGCCGACAAATACTGCGACGGCTATGTGCGTTTCACCACCCGCAATAACATCGAGTTTATCGTTGACAGCCTTGAGAAGGTGGAAGCCCTTAAAAAGGATCTGTGGAGCCGCAAGTTTGTTTCCGGAAGCTACAAGTTCCCCATTGGCGGCACTGGGGCCGGCGTAACCAATATCGTGCACACCCAGGGATACGTACACTGCCACACCCCGGCCACTGATGCTTCTTCCCTGGTCAAGGCCGTGATGGACGAGCTGTTCGATTACTTCACGGGCATGACCCTGCCGGCCAAGGTGCGGGTGGCGGTGGCCTGCTGCCTGAACATGTGCGGTGCGGTTCACTGCTCGGACATCGCCCTGCTCGGCATTCACCGGAAGCCCCCCATCGTCGACCACGAAGTCATTGATCAGGTCTGCGAGCTTCCCCTGGTCATTTCATCCTGCCCCCTGGGCGCCATTTCGCCCGACAAGACCGAAGAGGGCAGGAGAACGCTCAAGATTAAGGTTGAGCGTTGCATGTTCTGCGGCAACTGCTACACCATGTGCCCGGCGCTGCCCATTGCCGACAAGGAGGGCGACGGTGTGGCCATACTGGTGGGCGGCAAACTCTCCAACGCGATCAGCGAGCCCAAGTTCTCCAAGGTAGTGGTGGCTTACCTGCCCAACAACTTCCCGCGGTTCCCGGAAGTGGTCCAGACCGTGAAGAAGATTGTGGAGGTTTATGCTGCCGATGCCCGGAAGCACGAGCGTCTGGGCGACTGGGCCGAGCGTATCGGCTGGGAGAAATTCTTTGAAAAGACCGGTATACCGTTTACCGAGCACCTCATCGACGATTACCGCCTGGCCTACGACACGTTCCGGACCAGCACCCAGTTCAAGTTCACGGAGGCGGCCTGGAACGTTTGCAGGGCGGCCGGTGGAATTGACTAAGTTCTGTGGCGGGCAGGCGTTCTTTAAAAACGCCTGCCCCGGTCACTTCTATTTATAGCAGGAGGAAAGGGTGGGAATTACCTATGATGGATGAGATTAAAAAAGCGATTTTAGAGTTTGCCGGCGCCAGCAAGAAAACCAGGTTCTACTTCAAGGATATGGAAAAGGCGGTGCAGGAAAAGATTCCCACTGCCAAGGCAAGGGAAATTAAGAAGGCTGCCAGCGAGCTGATCAATGAGGGCACGCTGATTTACTTCTCTACCGGCAGCACAACCATGTACGGCTTGAAGGATAGGTGCGCTTCCGACGAGCCACAATAAAAAAGCCTGATTATCCTTGTTTTGTTCTGATGGCGCTCGGAACGGCTTGCTATTCGCTACGAGTAGCGGCCTTAATTTTTGTAAAGTAGGGGGGTACGATGGAAAAAACTAACGACACGCAAGCATTTGTGGAAAAGCAGGTGAGCATGCTGCAGGAAAACCCCGGTTGTGCCAGCGCCAAGTACAACCTGGGCGTAATGCTCATGCAGCAGGGCAGGTTGGATGAAGCAAAAATTCTCTTTGAAGAAGCCATTGCCGACGGCACCAGGATGTTTGAGGCTTACGTTAACCTGGGCTATATATACTTTAAAAAGGGCGATCTGGATAAGGTCGAAGAGTGCAACCGCAAGGCGGTAGAAATAGAGCCCCGTTATGCCCGTGGTTATGCCAATCTGGGGTTTGCCTACCTGCAGATGGAAAAAACCGATGAAGCCATCGAAGTGCTCCACAAAGCCATCGAATTAAACCCCAGGATAGTTCAGGCGTGGTGCAACCTGGCCAACGCCTATCTCCAAAAAGGCGAACTGGATCAGGCCATAGAGACCAACCAAAAACTGCTGGAAATGGCACCGGATTTTTCACTGGGTCACAATAACCTGGCCTACGCCTACTACTTGAAGGGTGATATGGACCGGGCCGCCGAGCACCTGAAGCGGGCCCTGGAACTGGGATTTGAGGCGCACCCGGATTTTTTGAAGGAGATGGAACCATACCTCAAAAAATAAAAGGATGACAGGGGGAACTGCCTGTGCCCATCTACGAGTTCAGATGCCTGAATTGTGGCGGTCTTTTCGAAAAACTGTTTTTGAACCCCAATGAGCAGGTGGAAATTCGCTGCCCCCAGTGCCAGTCCGACTCCTTCGAGCGTGTGATCAGCCGGGTCAATTACGTGGACAAGACGGGAGCGGGCAGGAGCGTGCCGAAAGTGGTCACCAAGTCGTGCAGCCCGGGGAATACCTGCGCGACCTTTGAAATACCGGGGCCGGGTGAATAATAAACGCGGGGAGTCGATCATGAGGGGAAGACCTCCTTTAAAGGACTATATTCAAATACCCAGGTGTCCTTTCTGCGGCATGAACATTGAACGGCCTCAAGAGGTGGTGGCCACAGCAAACTCGCCCGGAGTGCCCGTGGGTTCCTGTACGTGCGGCGCGGTATATGCCTTTGACGTTTCGGGTCGGAACCTGGGTTCCGCCTTCATAGAGGCACTGGTGTTTGCGTGCAACATGGACTGGGATATGGCCTGGGGGCTGCTTCCGGATAAAGACTACCGGGAAGAGATCGTCAAAAATTACGACCCGCAAAATCACCTGATCATTCCGGGAGGTTTTTTTGAAGGCAGGAAAATTGCCGGAGCCCTTTATTTCATCAGGCTGAACAGGGATATGCTCGAGGTTACCCGCCGGAGTGTCACGAAGTTGCTGGACAGGCCCGCTATATCTCATGTGTCAGGGGAAAAGGCAGATTTTAATGAAGGGAAAAAAGTTTCCAAAAAAGAACTGGAGGCCTGGGTAAAGGAGTACCGGGTGGAAAGCGTGCTCCGGGCCGCCCGTCAGGACCACAAGATTCTCTGGCTGTTAAGGCGGTTGCTCTGTGCCGGTGACCCGCTCATCCGGATGCGGGCGGCGGATCTGATGGGCAAGGCGGCAAAAATAATTGTCCTGGCAAACCCCGGTATAGTATCCGAGCTTTTGAAAGCGCTGATAAATTCCCTGGCCGATACCGGTGCGTCGAGCTGGGCAACGCTCGATGCCGTGGGGGAAATTATGGGCAACTCTATAGATACATTTTCCGGTTACCTTCCCGCCTTACTGCCGCTTTTGCATGAGGACCATCTGCAGGCGGATGTCCTGAGGGCCCTGCACAGGATTGCCGCCGCAAACCCGGAACTGCTCAGGAAGTTTTCGTCCCTTTTTATCTCCTTCCTTGGCGACTCCAACCCGGAAGTGCGGGGTTATGCAGTCCTGATCCTCGGTGCCCTGGGGGAAACCGGCGCAAGGACGGAACTGGAATCATTGCGGGGGGACAACTCGGAAATAGCCCTGTACGAGAGCGGCCGGTTAATTAAAAAATCTGTTGGCAGGCTTGCGGAAGAAGCTTTAAGGGATATGAACCAGCTATAAGTAATTTTTTCTTGGAGCAGGAATCGCCAAAAGCCATGCCGAATAATCAATCGTGAAAGCTATTTTTTTCTATATAAAAGGCTATTAAGTCACACCGGTAGAAAGGGAGGGGTTTAATGGCGGGTCATTAAATAAAGCAGATACGGGCTGTGGGGGAGAAGTAAAAGAGGAGGTGTCGATTTGTGACCTACTTTATTGCCCAAATACTGCCCTATATAACGGTTACCGTTTTTGTTCTCGGGGTTGTTTACCGCCTCTGGCGCTGGGCGGCATCGCGGATCGTGCACAACATTACCCTTTCGCCCTTTCCCCAGACCAAAACAGAGGTTGCAGGCATTTACCTGCGGGAAATCCTGCTTTTTCGTAACGTCTTCAACTTCGACCGCCCGCTGTGGGTAGGCGCCTGGCCCATGCATATAGCTTTGCTCAACGTGATTGGCGGTCACGTGGTGGGCTTTTACTTCCTGGGCAAGCAGTTTGTTTACCTGGGGGCCTCTGAAGCCCTGAGCAAGTATTTATCCAACCTGCTGGGAACGGTTTTTGGAATAATCCTGCTGGCCGGGCTGCTGTACCTCTTGTACAGGCGGATTGCCATTGACAAGGTCAGGCAGGTGTCCAACCCGAGCGACTATCTCATGCTGCTTTTGCTCATTTCCATTGTATCCATAGGCAACTTCATGCGCCTGGTTCCGGAATACGGCATGCACTACGAACCGGTGAAGGAGTATTTTACCACTCTTATCCTGTTCCAGCCGGCAGCGATTCCCGAAGGTAATCCTTTCTTCATCGCCCACTTGTTGCTGGCCCAGATCCTGATTATGATCCTCCCCTTCAGCAAGCTGATGCACCTGTTTGGCATGTTCGGCATGCGCTGGATTGAAAACCGGGTCTATAAGGAGCCGGCACCCGGGTTGCCCAACGTAGACGTGGCCGCTGGCCGGGCCAGGGGAACCGGCCTTTCGTCCGCCGGCAGCACAGACGTGGCTTAGAGGGGGTGTAACAGTTGCCAGAGTACAAGGGTTTGAAAATGCCGGCAAAAGCCACAGCCGAGGAGATGCGCCAGATACACATCGAGCCGGTGCCCGATGATCAAAAGGTTGAAAAGGCCATCCAGTACCTGGACGAGATGCGCAAGAAGTTCCGTTCTTTCGTGCTGGCCATGGAGTCGTGCGTGAAATGCGGCCTGTGTGCCGAGAACTGCCATACCTATCTGGGGACCAGGGATCCAAACAATATTCCCACCAACCGGGCGGAGCTGATCCGGAAAATATACCGGCGTTACTTTACCCTGGAAGGGCGCTGGTTCGGTAAACTGGTGGGGGCGGAGGACCTGAACCTGGACATCATCGAACAATGGTATTCTTACTTTTACCAGTGCAACGAGTGCCGGCGTTGTGCCCATGTCTGTCCCTTTGGCATCGATACCTGCGAGGTGACCATGATTGGACGCCAGATCCTCCACTGGCTCGGCATTGTGCCCAAGCTTCACGCCAGTGTGGGGGCGGCCATGGAAAGGACGGGCAACCATACCGGCCTGACCAAGCCGGCCATTGTGGATACCCTGGAGTTTCTTTCCGAGGAAATTAAAGATGAGTTCGGCGTCGATGTGGAGTTCCCCGTGGATAAAGAGGGGGCAGACATCATGTACGTGCCTTCCTCCGCCGACTTCTTGCTCAACCCGTATACGTTGATGGGTGCGGGGATGTTCTTCACGTATATCGGCGCCAACTGGACCATACCCAGCACCATCACCGAGGCGGGTAATTTCGGCCTGCTTTTCGACCAGCAGCACACCATGCGGCACAACTTCACACGCCTTTTGCATGCAGCCCAGAAACTTGGCGTCAAGAAGATCGTCTGGGGCGAGTGCGGTCACGGCTGGCGGGCATGGAAGATGTACCTCCCGGGTATGGCCGATTTGCCCATCCGCTGGCCCATTACCCATATTCACGACGAAGTGGCCTACTACATTCGCACCAACCAGTTGAAGCTGGATCCCTACAAAATCGGCCGGCCGGTAACCCTTCACGACCCCTGCAACTACGTGCGGGCCTGCGGTCTGGCTGAAACAATGCGTACGGTGATCCGGGCATGTGTGGCCGATTTCCGGGAAATGTATCCGAACAAAGAAAACAACTTCTGCTGTGGCGGCGGTTCGGCCATACTCTTCGATGACCCGGAAATGTACCAGCTGCGCATAAAATTCTCCGCGAAAAAGGCCGAACAGGTCCGGGCCACCGGGGTGGGCAGGGACGGGAACGGCATCCTGTGTGCTCCCTGTTCCATCTGCAAGGCCCAGCTATATCCAATGGTAGAAGAGCACGAGCTGGGGGTTGAGGTTAAAGGTTTAATCGACCTCGTGGGTATGGCGCTGGTCTGGAAGTAAGCTGGAAAAAAACGAGTTTTCTTAAATCATTGACTTGTTTATTGAGGAATGATATTCTTTTAAGGGGGTGGTCGAGCTTATCTAAGCTCCTCAGGCGCCCGGCGGGGTTATTAGTAAATGCGGGTTATTAGTAAAACCGTATGATCTTTTTAGGGCCAGGGAAAAGTTAAATGTTAAGCACATATTGATAAACTAATGGAGGTGTTAACTGCATGCCATCCATCAATGTAAATGGCGTGGAAATCGAGCAGGACGAGGACGGATTCATTGTCGACCCGGGTCTTTGGAACGAGGACGTAGCCAAGGCGCTCGCTGCTCAAGAAGGTATCTCCGAGTTGACCGATGAGCACTGGAAGGTAGTCAACTACCTGCGCAACTACTACCTGCAGTTCCAGATCGCCCCCATGATCCGCAAGCTCTGCAAAGAGACCGGTTTCAGCCTTAAGAAGATCTACGAGCTGTTCCCATCCGGTCCGGCTAAAGGTGCCTGTAAAGTGGCCGGGTTGCCGAAACCAACCGGTTGCGTATAATAGCGGCAATACCAAAAACTTGCGTTTGTTGTTGATTCATTTGATGCGGTCGCCCGGCTTCAGGGCGACCAATGTATCTGCGAACTTCTTCCGGGGCACGGACTTAAGCATGAATGCCGGCAGGCGACGGTTTATCCGGCAGTTGTAGCTTATGGCTGTGCCCATTTCCTGGTACGGGGTGCTCTGCGTGAGGCATGGCATCAGTGCTATGAGGGATGTGAAACAAAATGCGGCAACAAAATATACCTCGCCTGGTGATTGGCGCACCCCGGGGTCGCTCTGGAAAAACCACGGTAACCATTGGCCTGCTGGCTGCCCTGGTCTATGCCTTAAAGCTGGTGGTGCAGCCCTTTAAAAAGGGACCGGACTTTATTGACCCCAGCTGGCTTAGTCGCGTAACCGGCCGGGCGTGCCGTAACCTGGATGGTTTTCTCATGTCCCGTGAAACAATCCGGTCTTCCTTTGTTCGCCATAGCCGTGATGCCGACGTGGCCGTGGTGGAAGGGGCCATGGGACTTTTTGACGGCGTGGACCTGGAGGGGAACGGCAGCACCGCGGCTATAGCCAGGGCTATAGCCGCGCCGGTGATTCTGGTGGTGGACACCACCAGGATGACCCGCAGTGTGGCACCCCTGGTACAGGGATTTATGCATTTCGAGCCCCAGGTAGCAATAGCCGGGGTAATCTTGAATCAAGTGGCCCGCCCACGCCACGAACAGATACTGCGCGGGGCCCTGGAAAAATACTGTGGAGTTCCGGTTCTGGGCGTAATCCCCAAGGGTAAAAAGTTAATCATTCCCGACCGCCACCTGGGATTGATTCCCGCCGGGGAGCGGGACGAACTGCAGCAGGCCCTGGTGGAAATTGCCCGGGTGGCCCGGGAATGTTTGGACCTGGAGGGTATTTTAGCCGTTGCCCGCCAGGCCCCACCGCTGGAAGTTAATTCTGGTGAAACGGGAGTTGTCAGGGAAGTATCGCGCACCGGTGGTCCATTGATCGGCGTGTTTCGCGACCGGGCCTTCTCTTTCTATTACCCGGAAAACCTGGAGGCCCTGGAGGAGGCGGGGGCAAGGCTCATTTTTATCGACTCCCTGCAGGATCCGGCGTTGCCGGAAGTGGACGCCCTGTACATTGGGGGCGGATTTCCCGAGGTATTTGCCGGGCAGCTGGAGACAAATGAGGGTTTACGGAAAGACGTGTGCCGGGCCGTTGAAGCCGGCCTGCCGGTGTATGCGGAGTGTGGCGGGTTGATGTATCTGGGCCGCCGGCTGACCTGGCAGGGCCGCACCTACCAGATGTGCGGCGCTCTGCCCTTTGATGTCGTGATGGATGATAAGCCCTGCGGCCACGGGTATGAAGTGGTGGAAGTTAGCGGGGAAAATCCCTTTTTCCCCACCGGCAGCCTCATCCGGGGGCATGAATTTCACCACTCCCGCCTGGTGAACATAGATCCGGGGTTGCGCTATGCCTTCCGGGTGGTGCGGGGTTGCGGCATAGACGGGGAAAAAGACGGTCTTACCTATAAAGGTGTTCTGGCGGCCTACAACCACATCCATGCCCTGGCCGTCCCCCAGTGGGCGGAAGCGCTGGTGAGCCGGGCGCGGCAGTGGCGCAGGACAACCAGTGCGACTTAATAGAAAAAAGCGGGGATAAGGGAGAGGCGAAATGGCGCCGCAGAGGGTACTCTGCGGCGCAACGCTTTTTCTGGGCGGGCACCAATGGGCCGGAATAATCAGGAGAAAGTCTGTGATTAAATTTTCCCGATCATGTTTTAATTAATTTCGGCTCATACTAAACTAACAATTTTACCAAAAAGGGGCTGGGGCAGGATGACGCTGGCGCTCGTTTCCTTCCGCCGTTCCGCTTTATTATTGCTGGTCCTGGTTGTTCTGGCCACGGGGCTGGTAATGGCCGCCGGGCAATCGCCGGCCCAGGAGCGCGCCCTTTACTTGGGGCTGAGTGGGGATGATGTGATCAGGGTGCAGCAGCGCCTGCTGGACTGGGGGTTCTATGACGGGCCGGTGGACGGCTTCTACGGCAGCGAAACCCAGCAGGCGGTGGTGGATTTTCAGTTGAACAACGGTCTCGTTCCCGACGGCGTGGTCGGTCCGGATACCTGGGCCGCCCTGGGCTTTCCCCCGGCGCCCGCGGCAGCACCACCCCCGGAACCAACGGCAGTCTCCCGGGGGGTGACCAACCGGGATGCGGTTTACCTGCTGGCCAGGGTTATTGAAGGGGAGGCGGCCGACGAGCCCTTTGAGGGTAAAGTGGCCGTGGGAGCGGTGATTTTGAACCGCACCAGGAGTGCGGCCTTTCCCCACAGCCTGGCGGGAGTCATCTTTCAGCCCCATGCCTTTGAATCGGTGAGCAACGGCCAGTACAACCGCCCGGTGAGCGAGGAGTCCCTGCGGGCAGCCATGCTGGCCATGAGCGGATGGGACCCGACGGGGGGAAGTCTTTACTTCTGGAATCCGGCCAAACCGGTGAACCCGTGGATCTGGACCCGGAACATCGTCACCCAGATCGGCCGGCACGTTTTTGCCCGCTAAAAGGAGGATCAGCGTTAATGAATAAGAGGTTTATGCTGTTGCCTTTAGTGGCCGGGGTATTGCTGGTGGGTGCCCTGGGGTACTGGGGCTACCAGCAGTTCACCGTGCGCCAGCGCCTGGAAACGGCTTTAAATAACAAGTACTACCGGGCCCTCTATGACCTGACGGAAAACGTCCAGAACATGGAAGTGCTGCTTTCCAAGAGTTTGGTGGCCGGTACGCCGGAAGCACAAAGCACCCTTTTTATGGAGCTCTGGCAGCGGGCCACGGCGGCCCAGGCTGATTTAAACCAGTTGCCGGTAGCCGACGCCCTCACCGGACGTACGGCCAAGTTCCTCACCCAGGTGGGTGACTACGCCCATTCCCTGCTCCAGCAGGCGGCCAGGGGGGAGATTGGGTCCGACCGGCAATGGGAAACCCTGAACCGCCTTTACCGGCAGTCCGCCGATTTAAACCTGGCCCTGCACGACCTGGAAGGCCGCATTGCCGATGGGCGGCTTTACCTGAACGAACTGGTGCGGGAAGGCGGCCGCACCCTGGGCCGGGAGGGCCCGCGCCTGGCCAACTCTAACTTCCAGGCCATTGAGAAGTATATGGAGAATTTCCCCACCCTGATCTATGATGGCCCTTTCTCCGATCACCTGGAAAAACGAACGGCCCGGGGCCTCACCGGAAAGAACATTGACAGGGACGAGGCCCGCAGGCGGGCGCTGGAACTGGTAGAAGGCAAGGGCAACTACACGGTGGAGCGGGTGGGAGAAGCCCGGGGCAAAATCCCCTCTTACCTGGTGGAACTGCGCCCTCAAAACGGCAATGGGGGAGGCAACATCACCGTGGCCATTACCCGGCAGGGCGGCCACCTGAACTGGATGACCAACGGACGCCAGATTGGCCGCCCCACCTGGAGCATTGAAAAGGCCAGGCAAAAGGCCCGGGAATACCTGGCTTCCCTGGGCTTCAACAACATGGTGCCGGTGTATCATGAACAGCAGAACGGCGTTGCCGTGTTCAACTTTGCCGCCATCCAGGACCGGGTGGTCCTCTACCCGGATCAAATTAAGGTGACTGTGGCCCTGGACAACGGCCAGATTCTGGGTGTGGAGGCTTCGGGCTATTTGATGAACCACACCCGCCGCGAACTGCCCCGCCCCCGGATCAGCCCGCAAGAAGCCCGGAGAAAGCTCAACTCCCGGCTGAAGGAAGTTAAAGGAGGCAGGCTGGCCCTCATCCCCGTCGGCCCGGATAAGGAAAAGCTGACCTATGAGTTTCAGGCCCGGCTGGACAGGGATCTCTTCCTGGTCTACATCGATGCCATGGATGGCAGCGAAGCCCAGGTACTGCGGGTAGTGCGCAACCCGGAGGGCATTTTGACGCTGTAAACCAATTACCTGTTGACAGCGGGGCAACCACATGTTAGTATTTTACTTAAACTTGATATGGCAGTAAGGGCCGTGAAGGGGAAGATGGGCGCGTTAACCATGCCAGCGAGCCGGGGAGGGTGCAAGCCCGGCTGGGGAAGTGCCCGTGCCGCCCCGGAGCCGGGGACCCAAAGGTGACCCCACCGAGTATGTCCTTTCCGGCAGCCCGCCGTTACCGGGCCCAGAGAGGGTCGCCTTTTTGTTGTGGGCGGCCAAATTGGGTGGTACCGCGAGACCGGGCTCTCGTCCCATTGGGGCGAGAGCCCTTTAACTTTGAAAGACAAGGGGTGAAGAGGTGAATACACTGGAATTGCTCGAGCTTCTGGAAGATAATGCCAGGCTTACACCGGAAGAAATAGCCGTCATGCTGCAGGCGGATGCAGGGGAAGTGCGCCGGGCCATCCAGGAGCTGGAACAAAATAAAACCATCTTAAAGTACATGACCCTGGTGAACTGGGAAAAAGCAGGCGAGGAAAAGGTTTCCGCCATGATTGAGGTGCGCATTACGCCCCAGCGGGATGTGGGCTTTGACGCGGTGGCCCGGCGCATTTGCCGGTTCCCGGAGGTGCGCAGCGTGCGCCTGATGTCCGGTGCCTACGACCTGGCCGTGTTTATCGAGGGGCGCACCATGCGGGAGGTAAGCCACTTCGTGGCCACCAGGCTGGCTACCATTGAAGGAGTGATCAGCACCACCACCCACTTCGTCCTCAAAACCTACAAACAGGATGGGGTTATTGTGGAAGATAGCGAGGAAGACCGCCGCCTGATCGTGTCTCCCTAGGTTGACGGGGTTTGTAAGCCCGGTTTTCGAGTGGCGGCTGCCACCGGAGGGTTTTGAGCGCAATGGGCGGTCGGCGCCCTTGAGTACATAACTGACTAAATGACGGGGAGGTACGTTAATGAACAAAACCTGGTGCGAGCGGATTAATCCCGTGGTACGGGATATGCCGCCCTCGGGCATTCGCCGCTTTTTCGATATGGTGGCCGAAACCAAAGGGGTAATTTCCCTGGGCGTGGGTGAACCGGACTTTGTCACGCCCTGGCACATCCGGGAGGCCTGCATTTACTCCCTGGAGAAGGGGTACACCATGTACACCTCCAACAGCGGCCTCCTGGAACTGCGCTATGCCATCGCCCGGGACTTGGCCGAAACTTACGGCGTAACCTATGATCCCAAAAGCGAGATTCTGGTGACGGTGGGGGTAAGCCAGGCCCTGGACCTGGCCTTAAGGGCACTGGTTTGCCCGGGTGACGAGGTGCTCATTCCGGAGCCTTCCTATGTGTCCTATGCCCCTACGGTGACTTTAGCCGGGGGAAAGGTGGTTTCCCTGCCCACCGGCATGGAACAGGGCTTTTGCCTGCGCGCCCACCAGGTGGAGGCGGCCATCACGCCGCGCACCAAGATCCTGCTGTTATGCTATCCCAACAATCCCACCGGGGCGGTGCTGGACCGGAAAACCCTCCTGGAAATTGCGGAAGTGGTCGTAGCCCACGACCTGATTGTTATTTCCGACGAGATTTATGACAAGCTGACCTACGTGGGCCAGCACACCTGCGTGGCCAGCCTGCCGGGGATGAAGGAGCGTACCGTTCTTTTAAACGGATTTTCCAAGTCCTACGCCATGACGGGCTGGCGGGTGGGTTATGCTTGCGGCCACGGGGATTTCATTGCCGCCATGACCAAAATCCACCAGTATACCATGCTTTGTGCGCCCATTACCGCCCAGATGGCCGCCCTGGAAGCGCTGAAAAACGGCCGGGCGGGGATGGAACGCATGGTACGGGAATATAACCGGCGTCGCCACCTGGTGCTGCATGCTTTCCGGGATATGGGGCTGCCCTGTTTTGAACCAAAAGGGGCTTTTTATGCCTTTCCGGAGATCAGGGTTACCGGCCTGACCTCGGAGGAATTTGCCGAGATCCTGCTGCAGGAGGAAAAGGTGGCCGTGGTTCCGGGTAACGCTTTCGGATCCAGCGGCGAAGGTTTCGTACGCTGTTCCTACGCCGCCTCGCTGGAGGATCTGGGTGAGGCCCTGCGGCGTATGGCTCAGTTGGTGCGCCGGCGGGGTGTCAGGCCGCGGGTGATTTCCACTCCCTCACGGCATCTCCCGGCGCGGGACGCGGGCGTGAGTGCAGCGGGCGGTGCTTCTTCCCGAATTTTTCACCCGGGCAGGAATTAATGCCCTGATGTAGAAATATTAAAAACTATGCCGGAACTTTAAGCCGGCGAAAATAAAAAAGCAGGATGGGAGGACGGCAGGAATGAAACTGCTGCTGTTGGGTCTTTTTGTGGGCGTGTTGCTTTACAGCGGCTACAGCAGTATGAGGCGCAACCGGACCTTGGGCGACTTCTTTTTAGGCGGGCGGGCCATGGGTCCCTGGCTATCGGCCTTTGCTTACGGCACCACCTATTTCTCGGCGGTAATTTTTATTGGCTACGCCGGCAAGGTAGGCTGGGGATTCGGTACGGCCGCCCTCTGGATTGTTCTGGGCAACACTCTGGTGGGAAGCCTGCTGGCCTGGCTGGTCCTGGCCCGGCGGACCCGGATTATGACCGCCCGGCTGGGGGCCATGACCATGCCGGAGTTTTTGGAAGCCCGTTATCAAAGCCGGGCCATGAAAATATATGGGGCTCTGGTGATTTTCCTGTTCCTGGTGCCATACTCCGCGTCAGTGTACATGGGTTTAAGCTATCTATTCAATCAGGTATTTGGCGTCCCGTACTTATATGCAGCATTGTTGATGTGCCTTCTGACGGCCCTGTATCTGGTTATGGGCGGATACCGCGCAGTAGCCCTAACCGATGTGATTCAGGGTATAATCATGCTGGCCGGAGTGGGCGTATTGCTTTACTATGTTCTGGGGGCCCCCCAGGTGGGAGGGTTGCTTCAGGGGCTCCACCGGCTGGCAGAAGTTGACCCCGGCCTGGTAAGCCTGGCCGGACCCCAGGGTCGCTGGCTGCCCCTGGCTACCCTGGTGATCCTGACCAGTCTCGGCACTTGGGGCATGCCCCAAATGGTGCAGAAGTTTTACGCCATCAAAGATGAAAAGGCCATCCGCCCGGCCATGGTGGTGTCCACCCTCTTTGCACTGGTGATTACCTTTGGAGCCTATTTCACCGGATCCCTCACGCACCTGTTCTTTGACAAATTGCCCGTGGACCCGGCCACCGGCAAGCCCACTCCCGACATGCTCATGCCGATCCTGATTCACAACACCCTCCCCGAACTGGGAGCCACGCTCATCCTCCTTCTGGTGCTCTCGGCGTCCATGTCCACCCTGGCGTCCCTGGTGCTGGTCAGCAGTTCGGCCATTTCCATAGACCTTGTACAAAGCTTGTGGCCCCACTGGGCTAAGAAATACGGCGTTTTCATCATGCGCGTGTTATGCTGCCTTTTTATTGCCCTTTCCCTGATCATCGCCTTGGTCAAGCCGGCAATTATCTTAAGCCTGATGGCCATGTCCTGGGGCACGGTGGCCGGAGCATTCCTGGCGCCCTACCTCTACGGCCTGTTCTGGCGGGGTACCACGCCTGCGGGGGCCTGGGCCGGCACTTTAACCGGACTGGTTTGTTCCGTAATCCTGTCCCTTTATTACCGGCTTGATCCGGGGGTTATTCCGCTGGTAGGATCGCTGGCCATGCTCATTCCCCTGGTGGTGGTACCCGTGGTGAGCCTGGTTACGCCTCCCCTTCCGGCACAGGCGGTGGAAAAGGCCTTTGGTCCGGTCAGGGAGGGACAGACATTACTGAAATGTAAGGAAGTGGAGAGTGCATGATCTGGGATCCAGAACATGAATGCATGGACAGGGAGAAGCTTCAGGCACTGCAGCTGGAGCGATTGAAGGAGACACTGCACCGGGTTTACCGGCGGGTACCCTACTACCGCCGGCTCTTTGACGCCCACGGCGTTCTGCCTGAGGATTTGTGCACTTTAAGAGATATCCAAAAATTTCCTTTTACCACCAAGGCAGCCCTGCGGGATAACTACCCGTACGGGCTCTTTGCTGTTCCGTTAAAAGAAGTGGTGCGGCTGCACGCCTCGTCGGGCACGACGGGGAAGCCCATCGTGGTGGGTTATACCAGAAGGGATCTGGAAACCTGGAGCGAACTGGTGGCCCGGGTTGTCACCCAGGCCGGGGTTACCGATGAAGATGTGGTGCAGATTACCTTTGGCTACGGCTTATTTACCGGCGCCTTCGGTCTGCACTACGGCCTGGAAAAGGTGGGAGCCACCATTGTCCCCGCCTCGGTGGGCAACAGCGAAAAACAAATCATATTGATGAAGGATTTCGGTACCACGGTGCTCGTGGGCACCCCGTCCTACGTGCTGCACCTGGGAGAAACCGCCCTTTCCATGGGTATTGATCCCGCGAGCCTGAAGGTACGGTTGGGGCTGTTTGGCGCCGAGGCCTGGAGCGAGGAAATGCGGCGGGAACTGGAGAAAATGTGGGGCATGAAGGCTACCGACAACTACGGCCTTTCGGAAGTGATGGGTCCGGGAGTGTGCGGGGAATGCACGGTGGCCCCCGGCCTGCATATTGCCGAAGACCATTTCCTGGTGGAAATTATCGATCCCGAAACCGGCGAAGCCCTGGATTACGGCCGGGAAGGGGAGGTGGTCATCACTACCCTGACCAAGGAGGCCTTCCCCGTAATTCGCTACCGCACCCGGGACATTTCCGTGATCAACCCGGAGCCCTGCCCCTGCGGGCGTACTACCGCCCGCCTGCGCCGGATTGCCGGGCGCACCGACGACATGCTGATCATTTCCGGGGTAAACGTTTTCCCCTCCCAAATTGAAAGCGTGTTGATGGAAATCGAAGGTATCTCACCCCACTACCAGATTGTAGTGGATAAGAAGGGTTATCTGGATTACCTGGAAGTGCAGGTGGAGATGACGGAGCAGGCCTTCACCGGCAGCTTCCGGGACCTGGAGGTCATGGAAGAAAAAATTCGCCGCCGGCTTCAGGCGGTGCTTTCCATCAACCCGCGGGTGCGCCTGCTGGAACCCCATTCCATTGAGCGCAGTCAGGGCAAGGCCAAACGGGTTATTGATAAGCGACCTAAAAAGCAGTAGCAGTTTGTATATAGCGTCGCAAAAAGGAAAGGGGCATGGGCGGCGGTCGTCGCTAAGGAGCACTGGAGTGACGGGAGACGACCGCCGCCTGAATGGTAAATGTTCAGTAAAACCGCTACCATAGGCAAGGTGCCGCGTTGTCCAAAGCGAACGACTTGCGGAGCACTGGTAACAGCACCCGCCCATCACTCACTGGAATACTAGGTCTTCGTAAAACCAGAGGTATCAATTGAACCTGAAATCTCAGGAGCAGAGCAATATTGTGGTGAGTGCTGGGCGGTACCAAAGCGGGTTCATTGAACATTTACTCCAAAGGATATGCGACAGTAACACATGGAGGTTTATCATGAAGGAACTAATGACGGGTAATGAAGCCATCGCCCGGGGAGCCTACGAACACGGCGTTACCGTAGGGGTTGGCTATCCGGGTACACCCAGCACCGAGATTTTAGAAAACTTCGCCCGCTACCCGGGGATAAAAGCCCAGTGGGCACCCAACGAAAAGGTGGCCCTGGAAGTGGGCATGGGGGCTTCCCTGGCCGGGGCCCGGGTGCTGGTGACCATGAAGCACGTGGGGGTAAACGTGGCGGCCGATCCCCTGATGACCGCGGCCTACACCGGTGTAAACGGCGGCCTGGTCCTGGTCTCCGCCGACGACCCCGGGATGCACAGTTCCCAGAACGAACAGGACAACCGTTTTTATGCCCGCTTTGCCCGGGTGCCCATGTTTGAACCGTCGGACAGCCAGGAAGCCCTGGATATGGTGGGGCTGGCCCTGCAGGTGAGCGAGGAGTTTGATCTGCCCGTCATCCTGCGCACCACCACCAGGGTGGCCCACTCCCAGAGCCTGGTGGAGCTTAAGGAGCGCAGGGAGGTGCCTTTAAGGCCCTACCGCAAGGACCCGAAAAAATGGCTCATGGTGCCCGCCTTTGGCCGCCTGCGCCGCCAGGCCCTGGAAGATCGGCTGCAAAGGCTAAAGGCCTACACCGAGATCACGCCGGTAAATTTCATTTCCTGGGGCAACCGCCGGGTGGGAGTAATCACCAGCGGCATCAGCTACCAGTACGTGCGGGAGGTTATGCCCGGGGCCTCCATCCTCAAGCTGGGGATGACCTTTCCCCTGCCACAAGGCCTGATCCGCCAGTTTGCCGCCGGCGTGGAGAGGCTTCTGGTGGTGGAAGAGCTGGACCCTTACATTGAAGAGTTCGTCCGGGGTCTTGGCCTCGAGGTAACGGGCAAAAGGATTTTCCCGGCCTGGAACGAGTTTACCCCCGGCCTTGTCCGCCGCAAGCTAAGGGAGGCGGGGATACCGGTGTTTTCGCCTGGTCCCGGGGAGGGTACGGCCGCCTGTCCCCTGGGACCCGGCGGTGAAATGGAGGAATTGCCTCCCATCCCGGGACGCCCGCCTGTGCTCTGCCCGGGGTGCCCCCACCGGGGAGTCTTTTATGTGCTGCATAAATTAAAGCTTCTGGTCACCGGGGACATCGGCTGCTATACCCTGGGCGGCCTGCCCCCCCTGGAGGGTATGGACACCTGCGTTTGCATGGGGGCCAGCATTGGCATGGCCCACGGCTGCGAACTGGCCGATTCCTCGCTGGCCCGCCGTACCGTGGCCGTCATCGGTGACTCCACCTTTTTCCATTCCGGCATCACCGGCCTCATGCACATGGTTTACAACGGGGGCCAGGGTACGGTAATTATTTTAGACAACCGCACCACGGCCATGACCGGCCACCAGGAACACCCCGGCACGGGCAAAACGCTCATGGGTGAACCCGCCCCCGCGGTGGATCTGGAAGCGCTGGTGCGGGCGCTGGGGGTCGGCCGGGTGCGGGTGGTGGATCCCCTGGATATCGCCGGGCTGAAGCAGGCCATCCAGGAGGAAGTGGCCGCCGGCGCCCCGTCGGTGATTATCGCCCGCCGGCCCTGCGCGCTGTTACAAAGGGAAAACCGCCCGCCGGTCCGGGTGGACGGCGAGGCCTGCACCGGCTGCAAGAGCTGCTTAAAGCTCGGCTGCCCGGCCATTTCCGTGCAGGACAAGAAGGCCGCCGTCGATTCCATTATCTGCACCGGCTGCGGGCTGTGCGTGCAGGTTTGCAAGTTTGGCGCCCTGAAGGAAGGGGGGGAAAACAATGGCTGAGGCACCTGGTGCGGCCCTGGCGCCGGTGGACATACTGATGGTTGGTGTAGGGGGCCAGGGAATCATCCTGGCGAGCAGGATCCTGGCCCACGCCGCCCGGGCGGCCGGGTACGATATTAAAGTATCGGAAATACACGGTATGGCCCAGCGGGGCGGCAGTGTGGTTACCCAGGTGCGCCTGGGGGAAAGGGTTTATTCTCCCCTCATTCCCGAAGGGCAGGCCGATATCATCCTGGCCTTTGAACAACTGGAAGCCCTGCGCTGGTTGGAGTGTGTGAAGGGCGGGGGTACAATCATTGTCAATAGCCAGATCATCCTTCCGGTTCCCGTACTGGCCGGAAGTGCCCGCTATCCCGAAAATATTATCACCCACCTTTCCCGCCGGGCCCATACCCTGGTGGTGGACGCCCTGGGCAAGGCCCTGGAGTGCGGTAATGCCCGGGCGGCAAACGTGGTGTTGCTGGGCAGCCTGGCCAGGCGAATGCCCATCCCGCTTTCCTGCTGGCTCAATGCCATCGAGAACTGTGTCCCCGCCCGTTACCTGGAGGTCAACCGGGCCGCCTTCCAGAGCGGTTTTGCCCTCTGAGTTAATGTTTTCGCCTTAAGCAACTACGAAAATGCCTGGGGTCGGGACTTATGGGCAAGCAAAAGGTTTTAAAGCTAAACGAATACCGGAAAAAGGAGAGGACGGTAACGGGCCTTGAACCCCTGGACAGCGGGGATGGGCGGAACCGCTACCATGCGCCCCTGGGGCGGCTAAAGACGTTTTTAAGAGAGCGAAAGTGGCTTCTGCTGGCGCTGCTTTTAACGGCCGTCATCTGCCTGTTACCCACCCCCGGGGGCCTGACCGTGGAGGGAAAGTATGCCCTGGGCCTTTGGGCTTTCGTCATCGTCTGTTTTCTGACCGAAGCGGTGCCCCTGCCCATGACCGCCATGCTTATCGGCTGCTACCAGGTTTTCACCGGCATCGCCAACTTTAGGGAGACTCCCCGCACCTTTATGGACGATGCCGTGGTTTTCATCATGGGCGTGTTGATGATGGGCGCCATGCTGATGAAATACAATATCCACAACCGGGTGGCCCTCTTCATGCTCAAATTATGCGGCACCCGCATTGAAAGGGTTATTCTGGGCATTGTGGCCTTTTGCGCCGTCAGTGCCGGCTTCATTACGGAGCACGCCGCGGTAATGATCATGCTCCCCATCGGGGTGGGCATTATCTCCTTAAGCGGTGGCTACAAAAAGGTGCCCAATTTGGCCAAGCTGATCATGCTTTCCATTTCTTACGGCGTGATCATTGGTGGTGTCTCTGCACCATCGGGGGGTGCCCGCAATGCCCTGATGCTGGGCTTTTTGAACAGCCTGGGCATCAATGTGGGCTACGGCCAGTGGATGCTCATGGTCATGCCCTTTACCCTGATCATGATCCCCATAGTTACTTACTGGCTACTGAACCTCTTTTCTCCGGAGATTACCGATCTGGCCGGGGCAATCCAGGCCATCAGGGAGGAAATGGAGGCCGATGGTCCCATGACCAGCCAGGCCCGGATGGCCCTGGCCATTTTTCTGGCGGTGGTGGCCGGCTGGATCTTTGCCAGCCAGCGCTTTGGGGTGGGCAACATTGCCATGGTGGGCATTCTCCTGGCGGCGGTATTGCGCCTGATCGACTGGAGCTACCTGCAGCAAAAAACCCAGTGGGGAGTGGTATTGCTTTACGCCGGGGCCATTTCCATGGGTAAGATGCTCATCACCACCGGCGCCGCTTCCTGGCTGGCCGGGCAACTCCTGCACCTGGCGGCGGCTGCCGAGGTGACCGAGGGGGTTTCCCTGCTGGCGGTTACCGCCACGGTAACCGCCCTGGTGACCAATACCATGGCCGACGGGCCCACGGTGGCCGTCCTCGGTCCCATATTTTTGAAGGTGGCCGAACTGTCCCAGACCTCACCCCTGGTCATTGGCGTGGCCACCTCCCTGGCTTCGGCCTTTTCCTACCTCCTGGTGATTGCCACTCCCGCCAACGCCATCGTTTACGGTCCCGGTTATTTGCAGGCTCAGGATTTTTTAAAGGCCGGGGGCGTGCTCTTTCTCATCTCCCTGGTCTTCACCGTTGTCTTTCTCGGCGGTTTCTGGTGGCACGTGCTGGGCGTCTGGTAGCCGTGGCTGTTCCTGGAACAGCCAGATTACACTCCCGTTCAAAGTAAAGCAATTGATGGAAGATTTTTAATTTAAAAAATAACCAAGTGAAATATTGCACAATGAACAGGAGTGTGTTATACTTGAAACAAAGCAAGGGAACAAAACCCAAAATGTGAATAATAGTACAACCTGAAATTAACGGCGCATTTTGTAGTGAACAGATGTGGTGAAAAGCCAGTAAACACAAGGGTTTTGGACCCTGGCGGATCGGAGCAAAAAGAGGATAAATGGAGTATGTGAACGCTGTAGCAATCCTGGGGAAATGCGCTGTTGTGTAGTGACAAATGACCCCCCTTACCGGCCGGGTTGAGGTTGGGGGGTACGGGTTCATTGAATATTTTACCAGGTTGACTTGGGGGTGATGTGCCCATGTTTTTCCGAAAAGTTACCAGCCGCAGCGGGGGGAAAGAATACACCTACCTGAAACTCATTGAAAACTACCGGGAAGGGAACAAGGTTAAACAGAGGGTAATCGCCAACCTGGGCAACCTGGAGAACCTGACGCCGGAAAAGGTGGAAGGCCTGATCGACGGCCTGGCCCGGATATGCGGTGTTTCCCGGCGGCCAGCCAGCATCGAGGCGAAGAAGGTTCTGCGCTACGGCGAGGTGCTGGCCATACACCGGGTGTGGGAGATGCTGGACGTGGGGGGAGCCGTGGAGGCCGCTTTTTCCGGTGAAAGGTACGACCCGGATACCGCCCTCCTGTTGGAACTGATGGCCATCAACCAGGTCATCAAGCCCCCAAATAAACAGGCCATTAGCGATTGGTACCGCTGCCTGTATTTTCCCGGAATGCAGGGCAAGGAATTTTTAGACCACCATTTTTACCGGGCGCTGGACGGCGTGGCCGGCGTAAAGGAAAGGCTGGAGGAGGAAATTTTCCGGAGGTTGTGTGCCTTTACCCGGATCAGCCGGGAGGTTGCTTTTTGCCTGCTGACCACAGCCACCGTTGAGCCGGCTCCCCGCAGTGAGCTTGACCATTCGCCCTATGGGCGTTATATTTTGGAAGCACCACTGGAGGAGCAACTGGTGTACCTGGGCATTCTGGTCAGCCGTGAGGGAATGCCCTTTGGGCACCGCATTTTGCACGAGGTGCCCGAAGAGGGGGACTTCCGGGAAATTATGCATCACCTGCAGACCGGGCACGGCACCCGGCAGTGTATCTTTGTGGGTGACCGCCGGCTGGTGGCCGGCCCTCACCTGGAGGTTCTGATGTCCCACGGCTACCATTACCTGGTTCGTCGCAAGGTCCAGTCGGAGTGGGAGTTAAGGTTATGTGAGCGGGAACTGGTGAATAACAAGGCGGAATTTAAAGAAGTGGACGGGGATCTATGGTATAAAGAAGCCGTGGAAGGGGGGGTGCGGTACCTGGTGTGCTACAGCCCAGCGGCGGCAAAGGAAAAGGTGATTGCCCTTGCGGAACGCCTGGATGAGGTGGAGGAAGAATTACGGAAACTGCAAAAAACGGTTGCGTCTGAACACCGTTCAGGCAAGAGGACCCTTCCCAGGGGTGCTGCCGTCCTGAAGGATAAATATTGCCGCCGCTATTTTGACTGGCATTACAACGAGGCCACCGGGGAGCTGACCTGGCGCCGCAAGGAAGACGTGATCACCCGGGAGGAGAAAACGGCGGGGGCCTTCCTGCTGGAAACCAACGCCACCCTGCTGGACGGCCGGGAATTACTGCTGGCATACACCCGCCTTGGCCAGCTCGGGGAATCCTTTAAAGAAATCAGGAGTTTTGAGGCCAGGCCGAAAGAATTCTACCGCGAACGAAACCTTTCCGCCAGTATTTTCGTATGCGTACTGGCCGCCATGCTGGAGAAGACCCTGGAAGGATTGCTCAGACGGGCAGGCATACCTCTTACCTCCCGCCAGGCCCTGGAATTGCTGGAGGAAGTGAAGGTGGCCATCAACCGGGTGGACGATGTGGAGCTGAAGTCGGTGACGAGCATAGAAAAAACCCAGGAAGAAATCCTGCAGGCCATCGGGGTGCCCGACCCCAGGGCGGTCGTGGTTTAGCCGCACCGGCCTGGCTCCCCGACGGGAGGAGGTGGACCCATGGAAAAAAAGGTTGGGGACATCATGGTGCCGATCGTGGAATTTGCCACGGTGCCCGCGGAATCAACGGTTAAAGATGCAGTGGCCGCCCTCAAAGCCTGCCGGGGCTACCCGCTGGTGCTGGTTCTGGAAAATGACAGGGCGGCCGGGATGGTCGGGCTGAAAGAAGTTCTCCGGGGGCTGGATCCGGTGATGTTCAAGAAAGCCACTTACGGTGGCTGGACCATCAACCCCGGCTGGAGGGAGCCCGTATTGTTCACGGGTCACATCCAGGAGCGTTGCGCGGCCCTGGCCGAACGGCCGGTTAAAGAAATCATGATACCCCTGCCGCGCCAGTTGAGGGCCCGGGACGGCATCGTTAAAGCTGCGCACATCATTCTCAGCACCGGGCAGGAACCGGTGCCGGTCTGGCAGGAAGACCGGCTGGTAGGCATGGTGGGTATGAAGGAGATTTTTGCCGAAATGGTGCGGGAGCTGGACAGAACCCGGGGTGGATCGCGAAGTAAAGTGATCTTTGCGGATCAATTCCGCCGGAAGGCCGGGGTAGTGACAAAAAATTACCCATGATAGTGATACATTTCACAATCTCAAAAAGCGGAGATGTCGAAGCCCTCGTGCTTGCGTCTTTGGAAAATGTCACTACGGTTTGTAGTGATAAAAAGATAGGGGGTGAGAGGGCCGGTGCGGAGAAGGGCAAAGGAACCGGCCGGGCCGGGAGGATCAAAAGAGAACTGGCAAGGCGGAATGTAGTGGTTGGAACGCTGGTTTGGGGGACTAATTTAAGGAGGTATCATCTATGGAAATGTTTAGAAGGGTTGCCGGGGGCGGTCTGGCTGCCGGTGAATTCCTGACCGCCCTGTCCCGGAAACAGGCCCAGTGGGAACTGGAAATGAGCCGGGTGATTTTGGGCCGGCGCTGGAAGCTCCTGCTGGTGGCTCTGTTCCCCGTCCTTTTGGGCCTGGGGATGGAGATGGCTTTGGCGGCCGGCCTCCCCGGGTACATCGGCGGGGATAAAGCCTACATGCCCAGCTTTGCCACCACCCAGATGTTTATCGGTCCGATCTTTGTCGGGGTTATGGCAGGCCTGATTACCGGCGTCATTGGTGCAGGCGGCGGCTACGTCCTTACCCCGGCGCTGATGAGCATCGGGGTGAAAGGGATTATGGCCGTGGGTACCGACCAGTTTCACCTCTTTGCCAAGGCAATCATGGGTACGGTCATTCACCGCAAGATGGGTAACGTGAACTTCTGGATTGCCGCGTGGTTCGTCCTGGGTTCGGTGACCGGGGCCTCCGTGGGCGGCGTACTGAACAGGGCCATCTACCAGAAAAGCCCCGCTTTAAGCGATGCCTTCATCAGCGCGGTATACGTGTTTATGCTGGGCATTCTAGGGATCTACGCCCTGGCCGACTGGCTCAGGATGCGTAAGGGTACCGCTGCCGGTGCCAGGTCTTCCGGTGCCGACGCCACCACCAAATTTGCCCGGTGGCTGCAGTCCATTCCTTTGAAGCCGCGGGTGAAGTTCGACGAGCACATTGTTCCCGGCGGACGGAGCATCGCCGTATATCCGATTATCATCTGCGGCTTCATCGTCGGCTTTGTCGCCGCCATCATGGGTGTGGGCGGCGGTTTCCTGACCTTCCCCATGATGGTTTACGGCCTTGGTGTATCCACCTTTACCACCGTGGGCACCGACATCCTGCAGATCATCTTCACCACCGGCTACTCCTCCATCACCCAGTATGCCATTTACGGCTACGTATTCTACACCGTGGCCATGGGCATGCTCCTGGGGTCCCTGGTGGGTGTGCAGATGGGGGCTCTGGTGACCAGGATGGTGAAAGGGGTTACCATCAGAGCCTTCTACGCCCTGACCATCCTGGCCGGTTTTGTGAACCGCATCTGCGCCCTGCCGGGCAAGCTGAACCAGGTTGGCTGGATCAGCATGAACAAGGCTACCGCTGCTTTGATCAACAGCGTGGGTACGGTGATCTTCTTTACCCTGGTAGGCATTTTCTCCCTGTGGATCCTGGCCGTGTTCTTCAAGGGCGCCGGTAAGCTCCGGGAAGCCGAGAGGCAGGCCCTCATGGCTGGCGGTGCAGGTGTAGGGCACTGAGGTAGCCCGTAAAAAAGGAGTGAAATCCGGTATGATTATACGGAAAAGGGAATTCTTTATCGGAATGGTGCTGCTCATCTCCTTCCTCGTGGTTCTGGCAGTAATGATGAGCCCGGTAATGAACGGCAGAACGGTCATCGGCTATGCCGACGACCTGTTTAACCAGTTGACCAAGGGTTCAACTTACCAGATTCCCGGTATAATGGGCAAGGCGAAGAAGTTTGAAGGCAAAAACTTTCAGGTATCCCTGAATGCCGGAAGTAAAGAAGAAGCGGAAAAAATGACGCGGCTCTTTACCGCTGCCGGCGCCACAGTGGTGGCACAGGGGCAAAAGCTGACGGTCAGCGGGGATCTGGGTAGGGTGGCCCGGGCGGCGCTGGCCGATGCGGATGTGGAGTTTAAAAACCAGGGCGACCGGATCAAATACCGTTACGGCCTGGAGTCCCGGGAAGTGATCTACTACTGGTGGAACCTTTTCAACGCTCTCCAAAAGCGCTACAAACTGGAAGCCCGCGCCAGCGAGATGTCCTTTGCGGGATCAGTGATGACCAAGGCCCTGGAGCCCGCCTATAACTTTGAAGGAATCCAGGCAGCCAAAGTGGCCGATAAAGCCGGCGTGACCACCTTCATGCTCGCCTTTTACGTCATCTACACCATGTGGTACGGTTTTGCCATGATGTTCATCTTCGAGGGGCTGGGCATTTCGGCCTCCGCCCACGGTGAAAAGGCAGAGGCCTGACGCCCGGCTCCGGGAGCCCGCCGGGTCGACGGCTGTACGTACCCGCGGGTGTTAAATAGAAAAAGAGCTTCAACAGGCGGTGCCTTCAACGGCACCGCTTTGTTTTTTTTGCTCCGGCAGAAATTAATGGAAAACGGGAGAACTTATTTTGTGCTTGTGAATCCTATCTTTTTGTCATCTGCCTATTGATTTCTGAAAATTTGGGACTATAATAAAATCAATAAAGCGCATATATAGTGCTTGTTAAATTTCGTACAAATTGTCACTACATATAAACCTTAGTTTTGTCACCACAAATCTTTTGCCAGGAAAAGCCCCACTTTAATTTTTAAACGGGGGGTATGAAAATGAACAAGGATCAATTACCGTCTTTAAGGGAGGAACCCCGGTGGCTGGAAAACCTGGGCCTGGCGGTAGACATCCTGGGAGTGGGCGCTATTATCAACCTGACCGCTTTGCTGGTGGTAAAAGTATTTATGAATGACTTTTACAACAGCGTAGTAGCCTTTCTCTTCCGTTAAAAGGGAGAGGTGTTGACTCACAGTCACGCGTATCTCACGGTTTGGCGGCAAAACAGGCATCAGTGGGGGGCCTGTTTTTGTTTTGCTCCAAAAACTGTAAAGAAAGTGTGCTGGCGGGAGCCGTTGAGGCCCTGCTTTTTGTTTTGCACCGGCCGTCCTGAAGCGGCCAAATTTTCAGCCGGAAAAAATAAATACCCTCTTTTTGCCCGGCGGAAAACAGGATATAATATTTAAAATTTAGTTAAGATGCCCTTGCCCGGCTCTTAAGGTGAAAGGATGATTGGTATTGCGCAAAGAGGTGCTGGTAACCATCCGTGGAACGCAGACCAATGACCTGGGGGAGCGGGAAACCATCGAACTGGTGACGAAAGCCAACTATTATCAGAAAAACCGTTCTTTTTACATCGTTTACAATGAGTCTGAAATTTCCGGCCTGGCCGGAACCACTACCTCTCTGAAGGCTGAACCCAGCCGGGTTACTTTAAACCGCATGGGTACGGCCGAAGTAAAGCAGGTTTTTGAAGAAGGAATTCACCATGAAACCAGTTACGTGACGCCTTACGGGTCAATGTGGATCCGGGTTCTGCCCTGGAAAGTAGAGGTGGACTTGACAGAGGTGGGCGGAAGTATTAATCTGGAATACGAGCTGGAATTATGCCGGCAAAGGATCGGTTACAACGAATTATCCATTACCGTGCAGGAGGTCTAGTTTCTAAAAGATGAAAGGTCTAGTCCAGGAGGTACGGGAACACCTGGCCGGTGCTCTGGAAAGGGCACTGGCTTCTGCTGTAAGCAGGGGTTTGCTGCCCGCGGTCACTCCCCCGGCATTTGTGGTGGAGGTACCCCGGGAAAAGGAGCACGGAGATTTTGCCACCAATCTGGCCATGCTCCTGGCCAGGTCGGCCCGTCTCGCACCCCGCAAGATTGCCGAGGCCCTGGTGGCCCATTTAGACCTGACCGGGATTTCGGTGGAAAAGGTAGAAGTGGCCGGACCCGGTTTTATTAATTTCTACCTGGCTCCCCGGTGGGTGCTGGCCGAGCTGCCCCGCATTATTGCGGCGGATCGCGACTATGGGCGGGTGAACCTGGGCAACGGTTCCCGGGTTCAGGTGGAATTTGTCAGCGCCAACCCCACCGGGCTTTTGCATATGGGCAACGCCCGGGGGGCGGCCCTGGGGGACAGCATTGCCGCCATTTTAGATTTTGCCGGTTACCGGGTAACCCGGGAGTACTACATCAATGATGCTGGCAACCAGATCGAAAACTTCGGGCGGTCCCTGGAAGCCCGCTACTTCCAGCTTCTCGGCCTGCCGGCTCAAGTGCCCGAGGAGGGCTACCACGGGGAAGATATTATCGACACGGTAAGGGGCTTTGTGGAGCGTTTCGGCGATCAATATCTGCACACTCCGGAGGAAGAAAGGCGTCGGGCCCTGGTGGATTACGCCCTGAAAGAGAAGCTGGCCGCCATCAAAAAGGCCCTGGAGGATTTTGGCGTCCATTATGACGTGTGGTTTTCCGAGAAGAGCCTCCATGAATCGGGGGCGGTACAGGAGGCCATCGATATCCTGCGCCGCCGGGGGTACCTCTATGAATATGAAGGTGCGCTCTGGTTTAAGGCAACGGAGTTCGGGGTGGAGAAAGACGAGGTGCTGGTGCGCAGCAACGGTGTGCCCACCTACTTTGCGGCGGATATCGCCTACCACCTGGACAAATTCCGCCGCGGCTTTGACCGTGTCATTAACATCTGGGGAGCGGACCACCACGGCCATGTGGCCCGCATGAAGGGGGCGGTGGCCGCCCTGGGCTACAACCCCGATGCCCTGGAAATTGTGATCATGCAGCTGGTGCGCCTGTACCGGGGTGGCGAGCTCGTGCGCATGAGCAAGCGTTCCGGCCAGTTTGTCACCCTGGAGGAACTGGTGGAGGAGGTCGGCAGGGATGCGGCCCGTTACTTTTTCGTGCTGCGCAGCGCCGACAGCCACCTGGATTTTGACCTGGACCTGGCCCGGGCGCAAACCAACGAGAATCCGGTCTATTACATCCAGTACGCCCACGCCCGCATCTGCAGCATTTTGCGCCAGCTTGACCGGGAAGCCCCTTTGCCGGAGCAGGTGGACCTGGGGCTTTTAAAGGAAGAGGCAGAACTGGCCCTGGCCCGCAAGCTGGCCGATTTCCCCGAGGAGGTGGCCCTGGGGGCAAAGGATCTGGCCCCCCACCGCATGGCCCGCTACCTGCATGAAGTGGCGGGACTGCTGCACAGCTTCTACAACAGCCACCGGGTGATTACCGGGGACGAGGCTCTGACCGCCGCGCGGCTGGTGCTGGTGGACGCCACCCGCATCGTCCTGCGGAACGGACTGCGCCTGCTGGGTCTCTCCGCCCCGGAACGGATGTGATTGTATTCTGGTTGCGGTGATTGCTGGGGAACGGAGCGAGCGCGTGCAAATGGCAGGCAAGTTTGGGGAGTGTGCTTGTTGTTAAAGGAACCTGTTCTGGCATTGATAACGGGTTTTTTGGCCGGTGCGGCCTTTGCCTGGTTAAAGTTGCCCGTGCCCGCACCCCCTACCATGGCGGGGGTCATGGGGGTGGTGGGCCTTTTCCTGGGCTACCTTGTGGTGACCCGCCTGGTGATCCGTTAGATCTGTTGACATGTCCTCTTGCCACGGCTAGAATAGGATAGGTATGAGATACCGTCGCAGGAACCGGGAAAAATTTCCGGCTGCCCTTTGGATAATCGTTGTAGCGGGTACAACCGCCGTGCCGTAAAAAACTTAGCCCGGGTTTTTCTGGCATATATTGCATATATCGTAAAAATTACAGCAATAATGTTGACAGGAGGCTATCATGGCCAAATTTATTTTTGTCACCGGTGGAGTAGTATCATCATTGGGCAAAGGTATTACTGCCGCTTCCCTTGGCCGCCTGTTGAAAAGCCGCGGCCTGAAGGTGGCCATTCAAAAGCTGGACCCTTATATCAATATTGATCCCGGTACCATGAGCCCCTACCAGCACGGGGAGGTTTTTGTTACCGAGGACGGGGCGGAAACCGACCTGGACCTGGGACACTATGAACGCTTCATCGACAGCAACTTGAGCCGGAGCAGCAATGTGACCACCGGGGGCATCTACTGGTCGGTGATCACCAAGGAACGCCGTGGCGACTACCTTGGTGCCACGGTGCAGGTAATTCCCCATATTACCAACGAGATCAAGGAGAGGATCCTGCGGGTTGCCGACGAATCCAATCCCGACGTGGTTATTACGGAAATTGGGGGCACCGTGGGCGACATCGAGTCCCTTCCCTTTCTGGAAGCCATCCGCCAGTTGCGCACCGACCTGGGCCGGGAGAACGTCATGTACATCCACGTTACCCTGGTGCCTTATCTCAGAGTAGCCAACGAGTTAAAAACAAAACCCACCCAGCACAGCGTGAAGGAGCTTCGCAGCATCGGCATACAACCCGACGTGATTGTCTGCCGTACGGAGCGCCCCCTTTCCCGGGAAATGGAAGAAAAAATAGCCCTCTTTTGCGATATTGACCCCCATGCGGTAATCCAGGCGGTGGACGCCCCCTCCATTTATGAGGTACCCCTGATGCTGGAGAGGGAGGGCCTGGGGGAAATAACGGTACAGCGCCTGGGCCTGGAATGTCATCCTCCCGAACTGACCGAATGGGAAGATATGGTCAACCGCATGAAAAACCTGCGGGAGAAAGTTACCATCGGCCTGGTGGGCAAGTACGTCTCCCTGCCCGACGCCTATTTCAGCGTGGCTGAAGCCCTGCGCCATGCCGGGCTCTACCATGGTGTCGCGGTGGACATTCGGTGGATCAATTCCGAGGAACTGGAATGCAAGCCGGTTGAAGATTATCTCCGTGATGTGGATGGGGTGCTGGTTCCCGGGGGATTCGGGGACCGGGGCATCGAGGGGAAAATCAAGGCCATCAAATTTGCCCGGGAGAAAAGAATCCCCTTTTTGGGCATTTGCCTGGGGATGCAACTGGCGGTGGTGGAATATGCCCGCCACGTTTTAAACTGGCCCGGGGCCAACAGCTCCGAATTTGATCCCCGCACCCCGTATCCGGTTATCGATTTGTTGCCGGAACAAAAGGAACTGGACCGCCTGGGCGGCACCATGCGCTTGGGTCGTTATCCCTGCCGCCTGGTACCCGGAACCCTGGCCCACAGGGCCTACGGAGAAGAAATTATTTACGAAAGGCACCGCCATCGCTACGAACTGAACAACACCTACCGGGACGAACTGTCCCGGGGAGGGCTGGTCTTTAGCGGTACGCGTCCGGACGGCTACCTGGTGGAAATTGTCGAACTGCCGGGGCATCCCTGGTTTTTGGGCACGCAGTTCCATCCCGAGTTTAAGTCCAGGCCCAACCGGCCCCATCCCCTTTTCCGGGACTTTGTCGGTGCTTCCCTGGCCTACCGGGGAAGCCGTGCTTAGCCCTGCATGGGATCAACCGGCCGGGTAAAGAATAGGCCTGTGGGAGGTTTTCTGGTGTGAAGAGAAGGATCGTGGCTGCCGTGGTGTGTGTAGCGGTTTTGTTTTCCCTGGGTGCCGGGCTGGTAAGTGTGCTTTCCCGTCAGGACAGGGGAATAAAAGTTCCCCGTGGAAACGGTGCGGTGGCCATAATTCCCATTACCGGTACCATTGTCAGCGGGCGGGCTACCCCGGGATTCTTTGGTTCAGGGACAGGCTCGGAGGATGTGATGGAGCGGCTGCGCCAGGCAGAGCAGGACCCGGCGGTTAAGGCCGTGGTGCTGCGGTTAAACAGCCCGGGGGGCACCGCTGCAGGCGCCCAGGAGATTGCCGCGGAAGTGGATAACCTGCGCAAAAGCGGCAAGAAGGTGGTGGCCTCCATGGGGGATGCCGCGGCCTCCGGGGCTTACTGGATTGCCAGCCGGGCAGATAAAATTGTGGCCAACCCCGGCACCCTTACCGGCAGCATTGGTGTAATCATGCAGACCCAGGACCTGCAGGGTTTGTACAACAAGCTGGGCATCAACACCCGTACCTTCAAAAGCGGCCCCTACAAAGACATGGGCTCGCCAAGCCGGCCGGTAACCCCCGAGGAACGGGACATCTTTCAGGGTATGGTTGATGACATTTACGACCAGTTTCTGCGTGCCGTATCTGAAGGCAGGAAGATGGAGCTGGACCGGGTGAGAAAACTGGCCGATGGGCGGGTCTATACCGGCCGGCAGGCTCAAAAACTGGGGCTGGTGGATGAGCTGGGCAACCTGCGGGATGCCGTGCGCCTGGCCGGCCGTCTGGCCGGGTTGGGTCCCAACCCCGTGACCACCGAGCTGGGTCCCCGCGGTTTCTGGTCGGAAATCCTGTCCGGGACGCTCTTACCCGGAGGGTTGGGCAGCGCTTTTCCGGACGACAAAACAGCCATCTGGCTGATCTGTCCCCCCTGCCTCCCCCCTGGCTCGGGGGGCGATGCGCTACGCTTTCCCGGTTCTTAAGGGGGACATTTTGAAAACGGAGGTGGTCATTGGTGGAAGAGCGCACCCGGACTCCCGGCGGGGTCTTTCCCCCCGGTGAAGATGTTCATGGCGTCCCGGTGGAAAATACGCTTCCCCCGGAGCCCCCGGTGGGCTTTCTGGATATCATTTACGGGGTCTTTTTTGACCCCCGGGCTACTTTCAGGCGGCTGGCCGACCGCCCGCCCCTTGGCCTGGCGGTTTTGATCTTTACCCTGGTCAACCTGGCCGGCGCCCTCATGGGAGCCCTGGTGGGGTACCGCCTGACCCTGTCGCCCGGCCATCCAGCCATGGGCATGAACTGGCTTGCGCCGGCCGCCCCCCTTGTGGTGGTGGGAGGCCTGGTCTTTCAGTATGTGAAGTGGGTGGTGGTAAGCGCCCTGCTGCACCTGACCGCCGGGTTGCTGGGCGGACGGGGCAAGGCTCCCGGAATTTTAACCGTAACCGCCCTGGCGGCATTGCCGGCACTGGCCATGATACCCGTTGATTTGCTGCTTTTGCTGCTGGATACCCGGGGCATGGCCTTAACCGTGATCACGGCGATTTCCGGACTGGCTGTTTTTATATGGGGTGTGGTGCTGGTAGTTCTGGGACTGATGGAGGTATACCAGTTTTCGGCGGGCCGCGCTTTACTTACGGTGCTGCTGCCACCAGTCGCTATTATCCTGAGCGGTATTGTTTTACTGGTGCTTTTTGCCGCGGGCCTTTCTGCTTTGTTTCCGCTGAACGGCGCACCCTGGTAAAAATTTTTTTCCGGTGGAAGGGATTTCTTACCCCCTGCCGAAACACTTCTTTAGCGTATTGCACCGTCAGGGTAAAGCCAGCTGCAGGCAGGGGGGGTTAGAGGTTGACGAGTTGCCGGTATCACCTGTTGGTAGTAGATGACCAGGCTGGAGTGCGCCGGATGCTCCTGGAGGCATTTAGCAGTGACGGATATGAAGTGGGCCTGGCCGTTTCTGGACTTGAGGCACTTCAGAAGCTTAAGCAAGGTGGTATAGACCTGGTGTTGCTGGACATGAAGATGCCCGGAATGAGCGGACTGGACACCCTGCGGGAAATTCGCAGGCTGAATCCTGATCTACCGGTGATAATGATGACCGCGTACGGGGAGCTTGAGCTGCTTGGTGAGGCAAAAAGGCTTGGGGTGCGGCATTATGTGAGCAAGCCTTTTGATCTCCAGGAAGTGCGTTATCTCGTCCGGGCTCTTCTGGCTGACAGGCGTCCAGCCAGGAGATACCTGGAGGTCATCAGTTAAAGGGAGTCAGCCAGAAGTTTTGCGAGGTTGCCGCGTGGGGGTTTGGTTTGAGTGGTCATTAATACCGAGACAACCCTGGTGATGCGTTGTCCGGAGTGCGGCAGGTTGGAGCGTCATAGGATATCCAGTTTTAGTCTTGTGGGCGATCGTTCCTCGCTGCGGATCAACTGTTCCTGTGGTGCGCTTAAGTTGTTGCTCACTATCCGGGGTAAGAAAGTGAACCTGCAAGTTCCCTGTGTGGTTTGCGGGGCCAGGCACGCCCGTTTGGTTAATGCCCGCACTCTTTGGCTTAGCGGGGACATCGACCTATTTTGCCAGGCCACCGGCCTGGAGCTGGGGCATCTGGGATCGGAGGACCGGATGCGCGACCGGGCCTGCGTGGATGAAGCCCTGGATGAGCTGGATTTTATGGCTGACAGCTTTTTTCATAACCGGGAAGTGATGTATGCAATTTTGAACCACGTGAACAACCTGGGTAGAGCCGGGAGGCTTTACTGCAAGTGTGGAAATCACCGCATTGAAGTGGATATCTTCCCCGATCGCCTGGAGTTACATTGTAGCCGTTGCGACAACCTTTACATAGTTTATGCGGAAACCAAAGAAGATCTGGATGCAGTAGGGCGTATCTGGAAAATAGAGCTGGTCGGGCATACTTTCACCCATCTGGGGCAAACCAGGAAAACGCCGCCGCAGCCGTGATTGGTAGCATTGTCCCCGCCGTAGCAAAGGCAGGGCGTGTGGTAACGGCGACCTGTATTAAGAAATTTTTCCCGGGGTATAATGGGAAAAAAAGAAGGGCGGGAAGGAAATGTCCCTTGTTCCGGTAAGTGTGCTGCTTAAGACGGCCGAGGTGGAAGGCTATGCCGTGGGAGCCTTTAACTGCAATAACCTGGAAATAGTTCAGGCCATCGTGGCCGCTGCCGAGGCGGAAAATGCACCGGTGATTATGCAGGCCAGTCAGGGGGCCATTAAGTATGCCGGCGTTGACTATATTGCGGCCATGGTACGGGTAGCCGCCCGGGGAGCCAGGATACCGGTAGCCCTCCACCTGGACCACGGTACCAGCTTTGACCAGGTCATGCGCTGCCTGGTGGCCGGTTTTTCCTCGGTGATGATCGATGGTTCCCACCTGCCCCTGGAGCAAAATATTGCCCTTACCCGCCGGGTGGTGGCGGCGGCCAGGCCGGTGGGGGTTTCCGTGGAGGCCGAGCTGGGCAGGATTGGCGGCGTGGAGGACGACATCGCGGTTACCGACCGGGAGGCCTTTTTTACCGACCCGGAGGAGGCCCGCTATTTTGTAGAACAAACGGGTGTAGATTCCCTGGCGGTGGCTATCGGCACGGCCCATGGCCGCTACAAAGGCGAGCCCAGGCTGGACTTTGACCGCCTGACCAGGATTAAAGAGCTGGTGCACATTCCCCTGGTACTGCACGGGGCTTCCGGCGTGCCCGACGAGGCCATCAGGGAAGCCGTCCGCCGGGGAGTGCGCAAGGTAAACATTGATACCAATATCCGGGAAGCCTTTGTGGGGGCGGTCCGCCGTAAGCTCGACGAAAATCCCCAGGAAATCGACCCCCGCAAGATCCTGGGGCCGGCCCGGGAAGCGGCCATAGAAGTAATCCGGGAGAAGATGCGGGTTTTTGGCTGCTCCGGGAAGGCCAGGGGATAAATAGCTATTAATTATCATTATTAATTATGAAGACAGATATTGCTAGCATTCAAGGAGGACTTTCCATGCAGCTTTTTCTCGACACAGCCAACGTGGAAGAGATCAAAAAAGCCTACGCCCTGGGGGTAATCAGTGGCGTAACCACCAACCCGTCCCTGATTGCCAGGGAGGGCCGGGATTTTGCCGAAGTGGTGCGGGAAATTACCGCCATTGTGGACGGGCCGATCAGCGCCGAAGCGGTGAGCACCGAAGCTGAAGGCATGATTGCAGAGGCAGAGGAACTGGCGGCCATCCATCCCAACATCGTGGTCAAAATCCCCATGACCGGAGAAGGGCTCAAAGCGGTGAAGTTCCTTTCCTCCAAGGGGATCAAAACCAACGTTACCCTGGTTTTTTCGGCCAACCAGGCTCTTCTGGCCGCCCTGGCCGGGGCTACTTATGTCAGCCCCTTTGTGGGCCGGCTGGATGATGTCGGCCACGACGGGCTGGAACTGATTCAGGACATCATGGCCATTTATAGCAATTACGATTTCCCGACCAAGGTTATTGCAGCCAGCATTCGCCACCCGGTGCATGTGGTCATGGCCGCCCGGGCCGGTGCGGACATCGCCACCGTGCCTTATAAAGTGCTCATGCAAATGCTCAAACACCCCTTAACCGATACAGGTATTGAAAAATTCCTGGCCGACTGGGCCACGGTTCCTAAGAAGTAAGATATCCCGAACAAACCATGCTCATAGCGCGCGTCAAGGTAAAGCTTCTGGGTTGGAAAAACTACCTGGCCGAAAAATATCATCAAGTAATGAACCTTCCCGACGCCCCGCACAAAATTGCCCACGGGGTCGCCCTGGGTACGGCTCTGGATTTTTTCCCTATTCCCCTGATCAGCATCCCCGTGGCTTACCTGCTGGCCCGGTCCTTAGGGGTAAACGCCATTGCAGCCGCCCTTTCGGCCACCTTTTTTAAGTGGGCCGTACCCTTCTTTTACGCCCTGAATTACCTGGTGGGCAGCACCGTCA
Source organism: Desulfofundulus luciae (assembly GCF_030813795.1). Classification (NCBI taxonomy): domain Bacteria; kingdom Bacillati; phylum Bacillota; class Clostridia; order Eubacteriales; family Peptococcaceae; genus Desulfofundulus; species Desulfofundulus luciae. The sequence continues at coordinate 102,915 of NZ_JAUSUX010000001.1, forward strand.
TTGGGGACATCCCGGCGGTTCCCGCCGGGGGTTCCCTGTCCACTTTCAAACAAATGGGATACCCCTTTTTAATTGGTGCAGTCATAGACGCTGCCCTCGCGTGGATCTTGATTTACTTCCCCGTACGCCGTCTGCTGGAAGTACGGCGGCTCAAAAAACGTTCCTGAGCACGTTTCCCCTCCTTGTGGATTCCCGGGTCAGCGGGGTTCCACCAACCAGGCCGGTTTCCCCTTAACTGCCTTAAAAGTTTATTATCAAACTTCATTTGTTTATAATGCGGTACAACTGGTTAGACGGCGGTCGTCCCGGGCCGCTCCTTAGTAAGTATTTGGAAAGGAAAGGATGCAGTGTGAATTATTCGGAACTAGAAGGCAAAACCATGCAGGAGTTGTACAAAATAGCCCGGGAGCTGGAGCTTACCGGGTATTCCCGCCTGCGCAAGCGGGAACTGATCTTTGAAATCATCAAAGCCCAGACGGAAAAAAACGGGCTCATTTACGCCCAGGGGGTGCTGGAGATACTCCCCGACGGCTACGGGTTCCTGCGGCCCTTCCAGTACCTGCCCAGCCACGATGATATCTACGTGTCTTCCTCCCAGATCCGCCGGTTTGACCTGCGTACCGGCGACCTGGTGGCCGGCCAGGTGCGGGGGCCCAAGGAAAACGAGCGCTACTATGCTCTGTTGCGGGTGGAACAGGTTAACGGTGTCGATCCGGAGAAAGCCGCCGAGAGATTGCATTTCGACGGCCTCACCCCCCTTTATCCCCAGAATCGGCTCCGCCTGGAGACCCAGCCTGACAAGATTGCCACCAGGATCATCGACCTGGTTGCCCCCATCGGAAAAGGACAGCGGGGTTTGATTGTGGCGCCGCCCAAGGCGGGCAAAACCATGCTCTTAAAAGAAATTGCCAACAGCATCACCCGGAATCATCCCGAAATTTACCTGATTGTGCTCCTCATTGACGAACGGCCGGAGGAAGTTACCGATATTGAACGCTCGGTGGACGGGGAAGTAGTGAGTTCCACCTTTGACGAGCCGCCGGAAAACCATGTGAAAGTGGCGGAAATGGTGCTGGAACGGGCCAAGCGCCTGGTGGAACACAAGCAGGATGTGGTGATCTTGCTGGACAGCATCACCCGGCTGGCCCGGGCGCACAACCTGGTGATCCCCCCCAGCGGGCGTACCCTGTCCGGGGGCGTCGACCCGGCCGCGTTGCACAAGCCCAAGCGTTTCTTCGGTGCCGCCCGCAATCTGGAGGAAGGGGGCAGCCTGACCATCCTGGCCACCGCTCTCATTGAAACGGGCAGCCGGATGGATGACGTGATCTTTGAAGAGTTCAAGGGTACGGGCAACATGGAGCTGATTTTGGACCGCCGGCTGGCGGAACGGCGCCTGTTCCCGGCCATTGACGTGCAGCGTTCCGGCACGCGCAAGGAAGAACTGCTGTTGTCCCGGGATGAACTGGAGTGGATCTGGTTTTTCCGCAAGGCTACCGTGGGTATGGCCCCCTGGGAGGCCATGGAGATGCTCGTGGAGCGCATGAAAAAAACCAGAACCAACGAAGAGCTCCTGCGCCTCTTCCGCACTGCCCGTAAAAGCGGTCCGGTGGTTCCCCCCGACAGGCCCCCCGATGTGCGCCGGGATATTACCCCCGAAAGCCAGTGACAGTTCGCTGCCCTCCAGCCTGTGGTACTTCCCCCTGCACCGGGGTAATTATTTCGTTTACTGGTGCCGCCCGGCACTCACCAGAATAAGGCTCTGCTCCTGGTATTTCAGGTTTAATTGACACCCCGGTTTTAGGAAGACCTACTATACCAGTGAGTGCTGGGTCCCCGCTCTCTTCCTGGCTTCCGCGCAAGATGCGCACCCCGGCTTGCTCCGGGCCGGCGCTTTTTTTTTGTCTCCCGGAGAAAAAGGGCGGTCGTTTTTTAGCCGCGCCGTGCCACTCGATCCGGGTTGTTTGTGCTTCTCCTGGTCCAGGATGAACGTTGCCCCCTGGTTTTCCAGCAGGGAAAGTTCGCTTACGAAGTGCCGGGTGGTGCCGGCCGGCCTGCGGACGGTAACCAGGTCTAAAGTTTTTACACTTTATTTACAAAACTGAGATGGAACATTAAAAAAGCATGTTTAGAATAGGGGGCAAGGGAGGGGGTGAGGAAACATGAACTTAAGGGAGAAACTCATCAAAGGTATAGCGCTAATCTCAATGGCCGCCTTTACTGCTGTTGCTCCGCTTGGCACGGTAGCCATGGCGGCGACGGCAAAACAACCGGTAAAACCTGTGGTGACGGCAACCAGGCGGGGAGCAGTACCGGCCAAACCGGCCAATCTCAAAGCAGGGGTGAAGAAGGCTGCTCCTGCGGTACCGGCAGCAAAGGCCAAGACGAAGTCAAACGTCAAGAAAAAGGTTGCAACCGGTAAGCCGGTTGCCGGAAAAAAAGTTGTACCCAAGAAGCCGGCCGTCCATAAGAAAGGGGTGGCGGTGAAAACCCCTGCAGTAAAGAAAACCGGGACTAAAAAATAGCCGCTGTTCAGTGCGGTGGTGAGGATGGGTTGATGAAACCTGTCCTATTTTTCTTTTTTACTTCTGACGTGGCTGAATCCAGGTTTGTCGCTTTTCTTCGATACCGGGGAGTTGTAAAATAAGAGCCAGATGGGAGTTTAATTCAGAGGTAGCCAGGGAATGAAAACCGAATTGATTTCCTGGCTTCCACAACTCCAGGTACAATAATTATATAAGGTAAAGCGAGAGAGGCGACAGATGAACCTTTTAGGAATGATCAGAACATTGCTCCTTCTCTTTACGCCGGGACTGATTCCCCTCTTCTTTCCAACCCATTCCAGCACCGTCAGTTTCCATCCGGGTTATCAAAATCATGTGGCCGTGCTCATGTACCATCACATCAGCAATACCGACCGCGGTTCGGCGGTAATCACTCCCCGGCTTTTTCGGGCACACCTGGATATTTTGCAAAAGGAAGGTTACCATGTCATTTCCACGGAAAGGCTGGCCCGGTTTCTGTCCGGAAAGGATAACGTCCCTCCAAAGGCGGTAGTCATCACCTTCGACGACGGGTATGAATCCTTCTATACATACGCCTACCCGGAATTAAAAAAAAGGAATATACCGGCCACCTGTTTTGTCATCGTGAAGTCTGCAGGCGACACGAAAGGCAGCCCGGGCTCCAGGCTTATCTGGAAACAAGTACCGAAGCTTACCTGGGAACAAATGCGGGAAATGCAGGCCCACGGCATGAGTTTTTATCCCCATTCCTATGATAGCCACTACCTGGCCAGGTTCGCCCCGGGTGTGCCCGCCGCCCGGCACATAAGGCCCGCCCTGGCAGGCCCGATCTGGCTGGATAAGCAAAACCGGCGGGAAACACGGGAAGAATATGAAGCCCGGGTAAGGGCGGATCTCCTCAAGGCAAAAGAAGTAATGGAAAAGGAGCTGGGGCGTCCCATGGACCAGTTTTGCTGGCCCTACGGGGTGGACAGCCCTACCGCGGCCAGGATTGCCCGTTCCCTCGGGTATAAATACCTCTATTATACCAGCAGGGGGTTGAACGGTTCCTGCATCACCGGCGGTCGCATCAGGCGCATCAATGCGGGCAGCCCTGATATCACCCCGGAAATTTTGATCCGTAAGATTGAACAATATGCGCTGCTTGCTTACGCTCAGCAGTGGTGCCCTTCCTTCATATTCCTCGATCCGGCGTTGCTTGAGCCGGCCTGTGTGGCCCTGGAGTTCTGGCAAGAAAGATTTTCGTGACAATGTTCCGGAGGTGATTGAAAATTGAAGTCCAGCCCCGAGGCAAATGTTTTAATTGTTGAGGATGATAGCAATATCGCCGAGTTAATCCGGCTGTACCTGGAAAAACACGGTTTTTCCAGTGTGATTGCTACCGGCGGTATGGAAGCTTTGAAAATCCTGAGCGGCAAAGATTCCGGTATCGACCTGGTAATCCTGGATTTAATGCTCCCCCTTATAGATGGGTGGGAGGTCTGCCGCTGGATACGGCAGCATTCGTCTTTACCGGTAATTATTCTTACCGCGAAAGGAGAGTTACAGAATAAACTGCGCGGTTTCGATCTGGGTGCCGACGATTATATCGTGAAACCCTTCGACCCACTGGAGCTGGTGGCACGGGTCAAGGCGGTTTTGCGCCGGACCGGAAACAAAGCCGAGCGTATAGAGTTGCCCGGTATAGTTATTGATTTGAGCAGCTATGTGGTAAAGGTGGGGGACGAGAGGGTGGAGCTGACTCCCCGGGAGACCCAGCTTTTATATCTTCTGGCCTCCCATCCCAACCGTGTCTTTACCCGCGAATCCCTCCTTCAGCAATTGTGGGGATTTAACTTTGAGGGTAATACACGAACTGTAGATGTACACATCAATCGAATTCGAGAAAAACTGGAGCGGTTCTCATGTGCCTGGCGCATCAAAACCGTATGGGGTGTGGGATATAAATTTGTCCTGGAGGGAAAAGATGCGGAAGTGGAGCATTTTTACTAAAATTCTCGTTTTCGGGCTCGGTATAGCACTATTTACTGCTCTGATCTTGAGCCTGGTTCTCTCTTCCCTGTTTTCCTATTACTTTTACCGTCAATATGAAGCTTCTTTGAAGGAAGACCTCCAGGAGGCTGCAAATTTAACCACAAAATACCTTCAAGGACAAATGGGGGTTAATGCTTATCATCGGGGAATGGACCTGATCACCCGTGTTGGGGGGACCAATTTTTACCTCCTGGACGCGCATGGCGCGGTTTCTTTTAAAACAGAAGGGAGCAGTGATTTTGCCCCCGGACAAAATGTACTGGCCGATTTGGTACAGCACGCCCGGGGAAACCAGATATATACCAGAATAGTAAGGGATCAAAAAGAACATTCTTTAGATATCGTGGTAGCGGCCACAAGACTTCCGGAAGGTACCATCATCGGCTTTTTCCCCGTGGCCGATATCAGGGAACCCGTTAGAGAAGTCATTCGTCTGGTCTGGCTGGCCGCCCTGGGAACTTTCACCCTGGCCGTCGTTCCGGCGCTCTTCTTTTCACGACACTTTACGCGACCTCTTGTCCAGATGAGCCGGGTTGCTTTGCTGATGGGGCAGGGGGACTTCAGCGCGCGTATTCAGGTGGAACAGGAGCGCCATGACGAAATCGGGCAACTTGCCCGGGCTCTAAACTTCATGGCGACACAACTTGAAGCACTTGAAAGAACCCGCCAGGATTTCCTGGCCAATGTTTCACACGAGTTAAGAACGCCGCTTACATCGATTCGCGGTTTTGTCCAGGGAATGCTGGACGGAACTATCCCGCCGGCAGGCCGGCCTGCTTACCTGGCCAGAGTTTTTGCCGAAACCGGGCGCCTGGCGCACATTGTGGATGATCTTCTCACCCTGGCCCGGCTGAAGAGCGGCCACCTGCGCTTTAACTGGGAGGACGTTTGTCCCGGGACAATACTTGCAGAAGTTGTGGAAATACTGACTCCACTGGCAGTCGAAAAAAAGGTGACTCTCGATTTCTCCACCAGTGTTGAAGGGTACATGACCCTCCGCGGCGACCGCTGCAGGCTGGCCCAGGTTTTTACCAATATAATCGACAACGCCATCAAGTTTTCGCCCGAAAACAGCAAAGTTATCGTGAGAGGCGAATGGAAAGCCAGCGGTTTTCTTGTCCGGGTGACAGATGAAGGGCCGGGCATACCACCTGCAGAACTACCTTATATTTTCGAACGCTTTTACACAGGCAACCTTTCTTCCGACCGGGAGTACCCAGGTACGGGGCTTGGCCTGGCCATAAGTAAACTCCTGGTGGAAAAACACGGGGGAAAAATAACCGCCGGCAACCGGCCGGGCGGCGGATGTGAGTTTAGCATTTTCCTTCCCGCACGCGGGCCGCAGGTTGCAGCCTGAACTACTTCTGCAGGTGGAAAGGCACCACCGAAACCACCACGTCCTGGTGGAAGATGAAATAAGTCCGCAGGAACCAGCCGGTCTGGTTGTGTAGTAAACGGTGCCACCACCTGCGGGTTTCAAATTCCGGGATCAGTATGGTAATAAAGTCGCCGGGCTGGCGTTTTTCACGCAACTGGTTAACAAAGTCGACTATAGGTTCCAGAATTGTACGGTATGGCGAATAACGGACAATCAGTTCCACGCCCGGATCCCAGCGCTGCCACTTTTCACGAACTTCCCGGCTGCTTTCTTCGTCCACACCTACATACAGGGCAATGATTTCAGAAGAGATGAGACGGGCATAGGCCAGGGTGTTCTCCACCACCCGGTTGACGCCGGCAACGGGCACCACCACCAGATTCCTGCCGGCAGGATGCCTTCTACTCCCTCCCCCGTAGCTTTCCCGGGGCAACCTCAATTGTTCCCGCATGTCCTGGTAGTGGCGGTAGATCTTTCGAAACATGGCAATCAATAGCGGAATGGCAACAGCCACCAGCCAGGCTCCGTAAATGAATTTGGTTACGGCGATAATGATCACCACAATGGCGGTGGTAACGGCACCAATGCCATTGATCAGTGCCCGGATCTGCCAGCCGGTGCCTCTTTCACGCCGCCAGTGGATAACCATGCCCGTCTGGGCGATGGTGAAGGAAAGAAATACGCCCAGGGCATAAAGGGAAATCAGGTGGCCGGTGTTGCCGTAATAGGCGAGGATGAACATGGCTGCCACTATGGAAAGCAAAACAATGCCGTTAGAAAAAACCAGGCGGTCGCCCCGGGCCGCCAGGTAGCGCGGCATGTAGCCGTCCCGGGCCAGCAGGGAAAGAAGCGGCGGTAAGCCGTTGTACGCAGTGTTTGCCGCCAGATAGAGGATCAACATGGTGGTGAACTGGATATAGTAGTAGCTCCAGTTATGGCCCAGTATGGCGAATGCCAACTGGGAAAGCATGGTTTGATTGGCCTGCGGCAGGAGATGATAGCGCATATACAGGAAGGTAATGCCGCCGAACATCAATCCCAGAATCAGGGCCATAATAAAAGTAGTCTTACGGGCGTTTTCCACCTCCGGGGGCTGAAACATGGTCACGCCGTTAGAAATGGCTTCCACCCCGGTCATGGAGCTGCACCCGCTGGCAAATGCTCGTAAAATGGCAAAAAGGGTGAAACCGTCCCAGGCAAACTTCATCGAAGCAGGAGGCAGAAAGGCCTCTCTTCCTGCAAGAGCCTGATAAACCCCAGCAGCCACCAGGATCAAAATGCCAAATATAAAACCATAGGTCGGGAACACAAAGACCGTTGATGATTCCCGGACACCGCGCAGGTTGATTAACATGAGCAGGCCAAAAAGCACTCCCAGGTCAATGGCAGTGCGGTAAGGAACAAGCAACGGGAAGGCCGAAATGATGGCATCAGTACCGGATGAAATACTCACGGCCACGGTCAAGGTGTAATCGATAAATAGAGAAGCTGCGGCAACAAGAGCAACGGTTTCACCCAGATTTTTTTTAGCCACCGAGTAAGAACCGCCGCCGCCCGGGTTGGCCCGGGCCACCTGGGCGTATGAGATACTGACAATGACCAGTAAAACGAGAATGGCAATGGCAATGGGAGCTGTAAACCCGTATAAGGCGGCTCCGGCGGCCGTCAAAACGGCAATGATCTGCTCCGGCCCGTAGGCCACCGATGAAAGGGCGTCCGACGAAAAGATGGCCAGCGCCTTCCAAACGGGCAGTTTCTCCCGTACCAGACTCTGGTTGGGCAGCGGCGCACCGATTAATAACCTTTTTAAAGTTCTAAACATCTCTCCGGTTAACCCCTCACTTCTACTCTCATTTGGACAAAAAAACCCCCCGCACACAACCACCGCTTTTCACCAACGAAACCGGCTTTAAAGCCTTGCGCCTCCCCCTCCTGCATTAAAACAATATCTATTCCAGTTCATTTTAGGACCGCGTTCTCGAACAGTCAAAAGCCGGAAAACAACCCAGCACAGTCCGGTCCAAACGCGGCTGCGGGAAAAAGGAAAATATCTGCCCATCTCAACGGGGGGCGTTATTTTTCAAATATTTTTATCACCGGCCAATTTCAACGCACTAAAACTGCAGGTTCTAACAGGCCACCGCCTGCCCCTGCCCTGCGGTACGCTGTTATTGGTTTTCTGTAATCCGGCCCATCTTTAAGCGTCACCTTTTCCTTAAAACTTTATACTGGCCCCTCATGTATAAAACGGCCCGCTTTTGGGCAATCCTCTTTTTTAGACTGCCTGATAACAAAACGGGATGAAGCAGTTGGAGGAGAGGACTGCACATGGGCAAGTTAGTTAAAAAGCGTCTGCGCAAATTAACCATATTGCTCGCAGCCGGGGCCGTCCTGGCGGTGTGCCTGCTGCCCGGGAGGGTGCCTCTCTATGCCGCGCCCGATGAGGCCATTCTCACCGGCGTGTCCTACGGCAACCTTCCCCGGGTAGAAACGGGCCCGCCTGCCGGTGACCGGCACGTGTACCGGGTGCGGCCCGGGGACACCCTGGAGGCAATTGCCGGCCGTTTCGGCCTGCCGGTAACCGCCCTGCAGGAAGCAAACGGCATCCGGGACGCCGACCTGATCGTGGAGGGACGGGTACTGCAAATTCCCGCCGGGGTACTTACACATACGGTATTGCCCGGCGAAACCCTTTCGGACATTGCCCGGCGCTACCAGATGCCGTTGGCCCGGCTGGTGGCCGTCAACGATTTATTGAATCCGGACCGGCTCGTTCCGGGACAGCAGGTGACCATCCCGGCGAGTTACCGGGACGACCTGGCGGCAAGAGCCGTCACGGCCGCCCTGCCGGTGGATCAACTGGCCTGGCCCGTGGTGGGGTGGGTAAGCTCCCCCTTTGGCTGGCGGGACGGCCGGCCCCATGAGGGGGTGGACATTGCCGCCGGGGAAGGCGAGCCCATCCGGGCGGTCCGCTCCGGCCGGGTGACCTTTGCCGGCCCCCGGGGAACTTATGGCAACACGGTCATTATTGATCATGGTGACGGCCTGGAAACCCTTTACGCCCACGCACTTCGGGTGCTGGTGGAGCCGGGACAGTGGGTGGAGGCCGGGGAGGTCATTGCCCTGGTGGGCAGCACCGGACGTTCCACCGGTCCCCACCTGCACCTGGAGGTACGCTTAAACGGCATACCCTATGACCCCCTGTTATGCCTCACCCGCACCAGGGTGTAAAGGCCCGCGGACAAAGCGGGCCTTTCGTTCGCCTGCAAATGGGTGTACGCCGGGGCTTTGTCATTGACCGGCCCCGGCCCCGTTGCTTATAATGGGGGGTGGTTTGGGGAATGTATTTCACGGGGGTTTTCAAGTGTGTATCGTCTGGTTTATGCCGACGCCGGGGGGCGTTTTTACGATCATCCTGAAATGGCTGCAGTTGGACGGACCGGGGACCGGTTTGTGGAAATAACCCCTTCCGATATGATGCCCCTGCCCCGGGGGGCTTCCCTGGTGCTCATTCCGGCCGGGAGCCCGGTGGGGCTCGACCGGCGGGGTAATTTTGTTCTGGTGGAAAGGGTGCGGGGAGTTTCCGTCTTTGCCGTGGCCGCCCTTTTACCCCAGGGTTACACCCGCACCCTCTTACCGGCCTACCGCCGCCCGGCAGGGAAAAAACCCCTGCCCCTTTTTGGCTATGCAGCGGTGGCCTGGCATAAGGATGGGTTGTGGGTGGCCGCGCGGCAAACGGACAACCCCTACCGCTGGGATCCCGGGCATTACAGTACCCCGGAGCTGGGGCGTTTGATTTCCGAGCGCCTGGGCCGCCATCCCGGGAATCCCGTCCTGGCCCAACTGGCCCGTTGCGCCCGGGAGTACTCCTGTTTTACCGCCCAGAATATTTTTTACCGTCGCTGGGAGGGAGGGGTACCCGTTTCCCCCAGTTGCAATGCCCGCTGCCTGGGGTGTATCTCCAGGCAGCCGGCCGAATGCTGTCCCTCCCCGCAGAAGCGGATTTCATCCGCTCCCCCGGTGGAAGCGGTGGTGGAGGTAATGGAGGAGCACTTAAGGAGCGCTCCCGGGGCCATCATCAGTTTCGGCCAGGGATGCGAGGGAGAACCGCTCCTGGCTGCCGGTACCATTGCCGCTGCCATTTCCCGGGTGCGGCGGCTGGTGTCCCGGGGGACTATCAATATAAACACCAATGCCGGCCATACTGCCGGCATGGAAAAAATCATCGCCAGTGGGGTTGACTCCATAAGGGTGAGTTTAATCAGCGCCAGACCTGATATTTATCGTGCCTACCACCGGCCGCACAATTACGATCTCCATGACGTGCGCCGTTCCATCGTGCTGGCCCGGCAGGCGGGGGTGTTTGTTTCCCTGAACCTCCTGGTTCTGCCCGGCCTGACCGACCGCGAGGAAGAGGTAAAAAGCCTCCTGGCCTTTATCCGGGAGACCGGGGTCCAGATGGTACAACTGCGCAATTTGAACATCGACCCGGACTACCTCTTCGGCCGCCTGCCTCCGGCCCGGGGGGACTTGACAGGTATAGGAGAGTTCATTACCCGGTTGAAGAAAGTGCCGGGTCTTCTGGTGGGGAATTTCAGCCGGGAGATGTAGCCGTGGCGTACCGGTTTCTGCCTTCTTTTTTGGCCCGGTACATGGCCCGGTCGGCGGCCAGGATCAAACCTTCGGCGTCCCGGGCGTGATCCGGGTAAACCGCTACCCCCAGGCTGATGGTCAGCCGTCCACCCGGCTGCTTTTCGCCGTGGGGGAAGGAGTGTTTTTCCACCTTCCGGCGCAGTTTTTCCGCCACGGTAACCGCCCCGGCCGGGTCCGTCTGGGGCAGCAGGATGATAAATTCCTCACCGCCATAGCGGTAGACGGTATCCATGTCCCGGATGCTGGAAACAAACAAACCGGCCAGCTGCCGCAGGACTTCGTCCCCGGCCAGGTGCCCGTTGGTATCGTTATAGTTTTTAAAGAAATCCACGTCGGCCATAATTAAGGCCAGGGGGGTGGAGTAACGTTTGGCCCGGGAAAGCTCCCGCTGCAGGTCAAGGGCCAGCTGGCGCCGGTTGAAAAGACCGGTCAGGGGGTCCCGGCTGGCCTGGTTTACCAGGGTGTCCGTCAGCTGCTTGCGCCGGATCAGGGAATGGGTGCGGATTAGCAATTCCCTTTTATCCACAGGTTTGATCAGGAAATCGTCCGCCCCGCATTCCAGGCCGCGGATTTTCTCCTCCCGTCCCTGGCGGGAAGTGATGAATACCACCGGGATGTCTTTTAAGCCGGTGTTCTCCTTCAGGTGCCGGCAGACTTCAAAGCCGTCCATGCCGGGCAGGACGACGTCCAGGAGGATCAGGTCGGGTCTTTGTTGTTCGGCTATACGCAATGCTTCCGCGCCGTCGGCAGCGGTAATTACCTCAATGCCTTCCCCGGCCAGGTACCCGGCCAGGATCTTGCGCTGCAGGGGGCTGTCCTCCACCAGGAGTACCCGGGCTGCCCCCCTGGGTCCCAGGGGCTGGTCGGCAAGTTGCTTTTCAAGCTGGCGCAGGGTAACCACCGATTTTAATCGCGCGGACAAATCCAGCCTGTTAATGGGCTTGTGCAATACCTCGTACACCCGTAACCACGGGCATTCGGGGAAGAGGTCCTGGGGACTGGTGATGAGAATTACCGGCAGGGCGTCCCCCTGCTCCTGTAAAAAAAGGGATAGGCAACCGGAATGGTGCTGCGGGTTTGGAGGTTCAAAGATGAGCACATCGGACCAACCCCGGCGAATGGCCTCAATGGCCTCCTCTTCCCGGATGGTGATGAGCAAATTAAACAGCTCATAATCCATTTGTGAAGCCACCGCCGTGATGGTTTCGTGGCTGCCGGACAACAACAATACCAGCGGGTGAAAAAAAAGGCCTGCCAAAGCAAAAACCTCCCATTTTGATGCTGAAATTAGTATTACAGCGATATTAATAGGCATTACTGTCGCGTGTGGCAAAACGCTGCTCTAAAAAGCAAAAGACCCCGGGCAGTTTCTCGCTGCGATCATGCCAGTTGTTTTAAACAACAAGGAATTGCTTCAAAGGGCTGTTTATTAATTGACTTAAATGGAAGGCTCCTGGGTCTACATATTACCTTATCATGAAATTTCGCTCAATTCAAGACTGACAAATCTTGCTCCATGTTATTCCCTATGTTATAATAATTAAGTATGCGATTAAGATGCAATGAGGCTTTAAGTGAGGTGATTTTCCAGTGAAGGAAGGCATCCACCCCAAATACGGGCCGGCGAGGGTAATTTGCGTCTGCGGCAACACCTTTGAAACCGGTTCGACCAAAAAGGAGCTCAGGGTAGAAATTTGTTCCAAATGCCACCCCTTCTTTACCGGTTCCCAGCGGACCGTGGAGACCAGGGGAAGGGCGGACCGGTTCCGCAAAAAATACGGCTTGAAGTAGGGTAGCAGAGCGGGGGCTCTGCTATTTGCTTGGAGACGCCGCCGCCCGTAAGAGCGTTTGACTTTTTTCGCGGCGGGATAAGCGCCGCCCCGGGCGGTTTCGCCTCCAGTAGGCGTAAGGGGAGAGGATGATGAGCGATTTTCAATACGGCGGGCAGGCCGTCATTGAGGGAGTAATGATGCGGGGGCCGGTATTAAGGGCCGTGGCGGTGCGGCGGCCAGACGCCACCGTTGTTCTGGATACCAGGCCCGTGGGTTCCCTGGCTGCCCGGTTCCCCGTGCTGAAATGGCCCCTCATCAGGGGAGTGGTGGTATTGATTGAATCCCTGGTCATGGGCCTGGAGGCCCTCTCCTTTTCGGCCAACCAGGCCGTGGGGGAGGAGGAACTGAGCACCCGCGACATTGTTTTAACCCTGGCGGTGGCCCTGGCCCTGGGGATATTTTTGTTCGTGATCCTGCCCGCCGGTCTCGCCCATTTCCTGGCCGGCTTTATGCGGGGGGCTCTGGTCCAGAATTTTGTTGAAGGAGTCATTCGTTTGGGCGTCTTTCTCCTTTATGTGGTCTCCATAGGGATGCTGCCCGATATCCGGCGGGTCTTTCAGTACCACGGGGCCGAACACAAGGTGATCAATGCCTACGAGGCCGGTGAGGAGCTTACCGTGCCCAGTGTACAGCGCCACTCCACCTTTCACCCCCGTTGCGGCACCAGTTTTATCCTCATTGTGCTGGTGGTGAGCATTTTTCTTTTCTCCCTGCTGGGCGAGCAGGTGCTATGGTGGCGGATTACCTCCCGCATTATGCTGCTGCCCGTGCTTGCGGGAGTTTCCTATGAACTGTTAAAGCTTTCGGCCAGGTACCCGGGCTTCTTCCTGTGCCGGCTTTTCATCGTCCCCGGCCGGTGGCTGCAGAGCCTGACCACCCGGGAGCCAGATGACGACCAGGTGGAAGTGGCCATCTCCGCCCTGGGAGCGGTGCTAGGAGGTGATGCAAGGCATGCTCGACAAACTGGACAGCCTGGAGCAGCGCTATGAGGAATTGAGCAACCTGATTGCCGACCCGGAAGTAATTAACGACCGGGCGCGCTGGCAGCAATATGTCAAGGCTCATGCGGAACTGGAAGAGATCGTCGGCGTGTACCGGGAGTATAAAAAGGTGTGCCGGGACATCCGGGAGGCAAAGGACCTCTTGCGGGAAAAGCTGGAGCCGGATTTCCGGGAGCTGGTGGAGACGGAGCTTGAGGCGCAGGAGGAGAAGAAAGAGGAACTGGAGCACAAATTAAAAGTGCTGCTGCTGCCCAGGGATCCCAATGATGAGAAGAACGTCATTATGGAAATACGCGCCGGTACCGGGGGGGAAGAGGCGGCCCTTTTTGCCGCCGACCTGTTTCGCATGTACACCCGGTATGCCGAGCGCCAGGGCTGGAAAATTGATCTGATGAATACCAGCTACACCGATCTGGGTGGCATCAAGGAAGTCATCTTTCTCATCGAGGGCAGGGGGGCTTACAGCCGGTTGAAGTTTGAAAGCGGCGTGCACCGGGTGCAGCGGGTGCCCACCACCGAGTCGGGGGGGCGCATCCATACTTCGGCTGCGACGGTGGCCGTCCTGCCTGAAGCCGAAGAAGTGGAAGTGGAGATCAACCCCAACGACCTGCGCATAGATGTCTTTTGCTCCACCGGACCGGGCGGCCAGTCGGTGAACACGACCCAGTCCGCGGTGCGCATTACCCACCTGCCCACGGGGATCGTGGTCTCCTGCCAGGACGAAAAAAGCCAGCACAAAAACAAGGAAAAGGCCATGCGGGTCCTGCGGGCCCGTTTGCTGGACCGGTTGCAGGAGGAGCAGCAGCAAAAGATTGCCTCCGCCCGCCGCTCCATGGTGGGTACCGGGGACCGCAGCGAGCGGATCCGCACTTATAACTTTCCGCAAAACCGCGTCACCGACCATCGCATCGGTTTAACCATCCACCGCCTTGAGGAAGTGCTCATGGGCGAGCTGGATGAAATTATCGACGCCCTGGTCACCACGGATCAGGCCCGGCGCCTGCAACAGGTGGATAACGCATAACTCGAGGAGGTAAATATTCAGTGAACACGATTGGGTGCGGTGCTGTCGGCGCGGAGCACTGGAGTGAGCGGGGACCCAGCACTCACTGGAATACTAGCTCTTCCCAAAACCTGATGTGTCAATTAAACCTGAAACACCGGGAGCAGAGTCATATACAGGTGAGTGCTGGGCCGCATCCTCGTTATAACGGTTTTACTGAATATTTACTCGAGGGGAGTTTTTTTATGAATATCGCCACCGCCCTGGCCAGGGCCAGGGCTTTCCTGCGCCAGAAGGGCATTGACGCCGCCCCCCTGGAGGCGGAGGTACTCCTGGCTCATGTTACCGGCATGGACCGGGTGGGTTTATACCGGGAGGCCGGCCGCCTCCTCACCCGGGAGGAGGAAGAAAAGTTCCAGGAACTTTTGCAGCGGCGCGCCGCCGGGGAACCGGTGGCCTACCTGACGGGTTGCCGGGAGTTTATGGGGCTTTCCTTCCGGGTCACCCGGGATGTACTCATTCCCCGCCCGGAAACGGAGCTTTTGGTGGAGGTGGCCCTGGAACTTTTGGCCGGCGGGGCGGTGCCGGGTGAAGAGCGGCTTTTCCTGGCCGATGTGGGCACGGGCAGCGGGGCCATTGCCGTCAGCCTGGCTTACTACCTGGACAAGGGCACCATCTATGCCACCGACATTTCCCCGGCGGCCCTGGCGCTGGCCGCCGAAAACGCCCGGCGGCACCGGGTGTCCGGCCGCATCATCTTTTTGGCCGGGGACTTGCTGTCCCCGCTGCAAAAAATCCTTTCTCCGGGCAGCCTGTCCCTGGTGGCCGCCAACCTGCCCTACATCCCCTCGGCCGCCGTTGGCCAGTTGATGCCCGATGTGGCCCGCTATGAGCCGCACCTGGCTCTGGACGGCGGCTGTGACGGCCTGGAGCTCTACCGGCGCCTGGTTCCCCAGGCCCGGGAGCTGCTGGCTCCGGGAGGTTACCTGCTCATGGAGATCGATCCCTCCCAGGCCCCTCTCATGGCCCGGCTGCTCCCGGAAGGCGCCTGGCGCTACGGGGTGCGGCGGGACCTGGCCGGCCGGGAGCGGCTGGTGGTGGCACAACTTATGGTTTCTTGTATGTCTAAAACGCCTTCCACGCTGTAAGTACACCGGTGAAAAAAATCAAGAGGCCGCTGGTTACCGTGAGCCAGCGCCATCTGCGCTGACCCAGCATGCTCTGGGCCAGGTGGGAAAGCTTCACGAACAAAAGCCCCACCCCCACCAGGGCCAGCGCCCCTCCCAGCCCAAAGGCCAGGACAAGGCTTAACCCCACCATGGGGGTGCCGCTGCCGATGGAGAGGAGCATCACCGTCAGGGCCCCCGGGCAGGGGACCAGGCCGCTGGTGACTCCCACCAGTAACAATCCCCAGCGGTCCCGGCGTACTCTGGTTCCTGCGGGCGGGCGTCCCGGCCGGCCGCAGTGGGGGCAGCAGTCACTCCGCATAAAAAGCAGCCGCAGGCCGATGAGAGCAATGAGCACGCCCGAGATCACCTGCAACCACACTCCCAGTTCCTGCCGGGGCATTCCCGCCGTCGCCACGGTGAACCAGGTAACCCAGCGGGCGCCCATCGCCAGGACAAGCACCACCAGGGTGTGGGTGGCTGCCGTGAACAGTCCCAATAGCAGCGCATCTACAGCCCGTCCCCGGGAAAGAACCAGGTAGGCCCCCATTATGCTCTTACCGTGTCCCGGTTCCAGGGCATGCAGGAGACCCAGGCCAAAGGCCGATAAATGGGTAATGCCGAAAGTCAAACCCCTCACCCCGACCGCAAAAATTCCCCCATTTATGCTGCCTCTATGACTGGACAGGACACTACAGCATATTCCCCGGGTATCATTTTTTAGAACAGCGGTTCTTGACAAAAGATGGGTTATTTGATTAAATAATAAATGCTAATACATTGGAATTATTCTGATCTGGGAGGCATACCTATGAAACTGGAGGAGGCGCTGCACAAGCTAAAAGCGCAGGGTGTGCGCCTGACACCCCAGCGTCAGGAGGTGTTACGCGTTTTGATCGAAGAGGCGGATGGGGAGGAGCACTTGAGCGCCGAGGAAATCTGGCGCCTGGTCCAGAAGCGCTACGCCAGTGTCAGCTTTGATACCATTTACCGCACTTTGCACCTGTTGACCCGCTGCGGCCTGGCCAGCGAACTGGATTTCTCCGACGGCTGCCGGCGTTTCGAATTTGCCGGTAATGGGCACCACCACCACCTGGTTTGCCTGAAATGCGGCCGGGCTGAGGAACTGCCCTTATGTCCGGAGGAGTGTCTGGCCCGGGTACAGGCGGAAAGGCCGGGGTTTAAAGTTACCGGCCATGCGTTTAAAATCTACGGATATTGCCAAAGATGTCAGTAAATACAGGTAGAACATTCAAGAGGCCGCTCTAACCAATTCTGCTTTAAAACAAGTAACAGGATACCAATTATGGTGCCGGGTGTTTTCGTATCCGGTTTTCGTGGTTTTAGTCGTTCCTCCGGGACGACCTTCGCCCTTGCCTGTTTTTGGGGTTCTGGCATAATACGTGTCTGGAGGGTGCAGGAACTTGAAAAAAAGGGTGCTTTTTTTGCTTGTTGCAGCCCTGCTGTTGTTCAATATACCCGGATGCGGCACCACTACTGCATCCGGCCCGCCGGCGGATGGGAAAATAGCGGTGGTGACCACCATCTATCCCCTTTACGATTTTGCCCGCCAGGTGGGGGGAGAACGGGTTGAGGTTACCAATCTTGTGCCTGCAGGGGTGGAGCCCCATGGATGGGAGCCAACGTCCCGGGACATGGTACGCCTGACTCAAGCGAAGGTTTTCATCTTTAACGGTGCAGGCATGGAACCCTGGGTGGAGCGGCAGTTGGGCATGCTTGAAGAAAAGGGGGTAAAAGTGGTCGAGGCCAGCCGGGGCCTGGATCTTATTACCGGCAGTCCCGGGCAAGGCCATGAACACCGCGCTGCTCCGGCAGGGGACACCGTTGTGGACCCCCATGTCTGGCTGGATCCGGTGCAGGCACAGGAAATAGTGCGGCATATACAGGATGCTTTTATCGCCGTGGATCCAGACCACGCATCCTACTACAAATCCCGGGCCGAAGAGTACATAGCCAAACTCCAGGATCTAGACCGGGAGTACCGGGAAGCCGCGCAAAGCTTCAAGAGCCGGGATATAGTTACCTCCCATGCGGCCTTTGGATACCTGGCCCGGCGTTACGGGTTGCGCCAGGTGCCGGTAATGGGTCTTTCTCCCGAGAGCGAACCCGATCCGGCCCATATGCGCGAGGTGGCGGCCTTTTGCCGGGAACACAATGTAAAGTACATTTTCTTTGAAACCCTGGTCAGCCCGAAATTATCGGAAACCCTGGCCCGGGAGGTGGGTGCCCGCACTCTTGTGCTTAACCCCCTGGGCGGACTCACGCCGGAAGAAATGGCCAGGGGTGAAGATTACCTGTCTGTGATGAGGCAAAACCTGGCCAATTTAAAGATTGCCCTGGGGGGTAAATCATGAACCTGGTAGAAGTAAAGGACCTTTCCTTTAGCTACGGTGAGGAAATGGTTCTCGAGCGTATTAACCTTACCGTGGCCAGGGGGGATTTTCTCGCCCTGATGGGCCCCAACGGTTCGGGTAAGACTACCCTGGTAAAGTTGATCCTGGGCTTGTTAAAGCCCCTTACCGGGGAGGTCAGGTTGTTTGGCAGCCCCGTGAACCGCTTTCGCCAGTGGCACCGGGTCGGCTACGTGCCCCAGAAGGCCACCAGTTTTGATGCCCGTTTTCCGGCAACGGTGGAAGAAGTGGTTTTTGCCGGCCGTTTTGGCCTTCTGGGCCCGGGGCGCCGCCCGGGGGAGGAGGACCGCCGGGCGGTGGAGGAAGCCCTGGAACTGGTAGGGCTCGGCGGTGCCGGGCACCGGACCATCGGCAACCTTTCCGGCGGGCAGCAGCAGCGGGTGTTTATTGCCCGGGCACTGGTGGGCAAGCCCGAATTGCTGGTGCTGGACGAACCGGTGGTGGGTTTGGACAGCCGGGCGCTTGATTCCTTTTATGCTTTGCTGGAGCGCCTCAACCGGGATATGGGCATCACCCTGATCACCGTGTCCCACGATACCGGCACCGTAGCCCGCCGGGTGGGCAAAGTGGCCTGTATCAACCGCCGCCTGATCTGCCACGGTACACCGTCCCAGGTATTGACCACCGCCAACCTGGCCCGTCTCTACGGGATACCGGTCCGGCGGGTAGCGCACGGCCACTAGACAATGCCGCGACTTGAGAGGATGACTCAAAAACAAAGAAGGGGATTCATTATGGGAGAAATTTTCTCATACGATTTTATGGTTCGGGCGCTACTGGCCGGGCTGGTAGTGGGCGTCCTCTGCCCGGCGGTGGGTGTGTTTCTGGTCATGCGCCGGTACGCCTTCATGGCCGATACCCTGGCCCACGTCTCCCTGGCCGGGGTGGCCCTGGGCATGATCCTGGGCATTTCCCCTTTTCTGACCACCCTGGCCGTGGTCCTGGCGGCCGCCCTGGGTGTCGAACGCCTGCGGGCCGCCGGGCGGTTGCACGGGGAGGCCGTCCTGGCCCTGATGATGAGCAGCGGTCTGGCCCTGGCCGTGGTTCTGATCAGCCTGGCCCGGGGCTTTAACATGGACGTTATGGGTTACCTTTTCGGCAGCATTCTGACCGTCGGTTCCGGGGATTTACTCCTTATCCTGGTGGTAGGGGCGGTAGTGCTAGGGTTACTGGCCTTCTTCTATAAAGAATTGTTTTTTATCTCCTTTGACGAGGAGTGTGCCCGGGTGGCCGGTTTGCCGGTGGACCGCCTGAATGTGCTTTTCATCCTGCTGGTAGCCCTGACCGTATCCGTAGCCACCAGGGTGGTGGGAATCCTCCTGGTGAGCGCCCTGATGGTTATCCCGGTGCTTATCGCCCAGTTGCTCTCCGGCAGTTTCCGGCGCCTGTTCTGGCTTTCCCTGGTCCTGGGTGTAACGGTTTGCTTCTGGGGCCTGGTTCTTTCCTACCACCTGGGCACGGCGCCCGGTGGTTCCATTGTCCTGCTGGCGGCGGCGTTTTTCGTCCTGGTCCAGGGCGGCACGGTCGCCTGGCGCGCCCGGCAGCGCCGCCGCCTGGTTAATGGAACGAAAGGAAAACTCCCCCTGGTGAAGCTGGGGGAGCGTGCGTCCGGCCCATGAGTTCATGATTGTGTTTTCAGGCGATGGATGTTTTTCACTTCCGCCTCCATGCGGGAGAAAGGGCAGGCAACTATTTAATCACCAGCCGGCGCATCAGGTAGAGGGGCAGGGGAAACAATACGGCGGTTAATGCCACCAGCCAGATGAAATCCCAGATTAAACCGGGATGCACCTGGCCCAGCACCAGGCTGCGTACCAGGTTGACCACGTGGTAAAGAGGGCTGGCCCAGGCCAGCTTTTGCATTATCCGGGGCAGGCCGCTTAAAGGGAAGAAGACTCCGGAGAAGAGAAAAAGGGGCGTCATGATCAGGGAGAAGAAATAATTGAAATTTTCTATGTTGGGCACCAGCCCCGTCCAGATCATGGAAAAAACAGCAAACAAAAGCCCCGCCACGGCCAGCACCGGGGGTACCAGCAACGCCCAGGGCGAGACCACCAGACCCAGGGCCAGGATTACCACCAGGATCACCGAGCCGTACAGGATACTTTTGAAGGTACCGTACAGTATTTCGGCCACGATTATGTCATCCATGCTTACCGGGGTGGCTACCATGGCGTGAAAGGTTTTCTGGTATTCCATGCGCACAAAGGTGCCGTAGGTACACTCGTAACTGGTGGCGAACATGGCCGAAGAAGCCACCAGCCCGGGAGCCAGGTAATTCAAATAGGGCAGTCCTTCCATGGGTTGTACGTAGGCGCCCAGGCCAAGTCCCAGTGCCGCAATGTACAGGAGGGGCTCGAAAAAGTTAAAAGAAAGGTTTGTTTTCCAGTTGCGGCTGAAAACGATCAGGTGGCGGCGCAGCACCTGCCATACCAGCGGGGAAACGTCCAGGAACTTCAAGCCTGCAACCCCCTTCCGGTGAGCTTTAAAAACACGTCCTCCAGGGTGGCGGGACGCAGCAAAAGTTGGGAAAAAGAGAGGGGCATGTCCTGCAGGGCCTGGAGGAGGGCCTGGCCGTTTTCCCGGGGGAAAAGGAAGAGGTTGTCCCCCACCGCCAGGTGGCCCCGGAGCAGGTGGTTCGTCCGGTCCACAACCATTTTTACCGGATCTTTGCAGTTTAGCGCCGGCTGGAACTGTTCGGTGCGCTCCATCCGGTCCAGGCCCACCTCCACCACTTCCCGGCCAATGTGTTTGGCCACCAGCCCCTGCGGGTCGCCCTCCTCCAGAATTTCGCCCCTATCCATGATCACCAGGCGGTCGCAGAGCTGGCTGGCCTCCTCCAGGTAATGGGTGGTCAGCAGCAGGGTCACCCCCCGCTCTTTCAGGCGGCGCAGGCGCTGCCAGACCAGGTGGCGCGCCTGGGGGTCGAGCCCCGTGGTGGGCTCGTCCAGGATCACCAGGTCGGGGTTATTGATCAGCGCCCGGGCAATGGTCAGACGGCGTCTCATGCCCCCGGAGAGGCGGTCCACCCTGTCGTTGGCCCGGTCGGCCAGGTCGAAAAACTCCAGCAGTTCCATGGCCCGGGTGCGGGCGGTGGCTGCCGGGATGCGGAAATAATTGGCGTAGACGAGCAGGTTCTGCAGCACTTTTAAATCCGGGTCCAGATTGTTTTCCTGGGGCACCACTCCCAGCCGGCTTTTTATTTCCCGGGGCTTTTTTTGTACATCCATGCCCAGGACGGTGAGCCTCCCGGAAGTAACGGGGGACAGGCAGTAGATCATATTCACGGTAGTAGTTTTCCCCGCCCCGTTGGGGCCGAGAAAGCCGAAGCACTCCCGGGGCCGCACGCGAAAGTCGATGCTGCGTACGGCCACTTTACCGTTGTATTCTTTAGTTAGCTTTTCGGCAACTATGACATCCATCCCTGTCTCTCCGGTAAATGTTGGCCTTAAAAAGATGCGGAATGCCCGTAACTTATTTCGCTTGGTTACCGGCCTTCAACCGGGGTGGTTCAAACTATATTCTATAACAAAACCGCCTTACCTACCATGGGCAATTTCCCGTGGTTGTATCTTTTTGGCGCCATTTTGTGGTATACTTTTTGTGGTATACTAACCGGTAAAGTTTCCAAAACGAAGGTATTACAATGGAGCGATCGAAGAATCCCGTTGGGCGGACGACGTACTGGATGGTGGATCCCGCCAGGCCCGATCCCGGGATCATGGCCCGGGCCGGGTTAATTTTGCGTCAAGGGGGGCTCGTGGCCTTTCCCACCGAAACGGTTTACGGCCTGGGAGCCAATGCCCTGGATGCCCTTGCCGTAGTCCGCATCTTTGAAGCCAAGGGACGCCCCCAGGACAACCCCCTGATCGTCCACGTGGCCGACCGGGAAACGGTGAACCGGCTGGCCCGCCGGGTGCCTGCCGGTGCCGGCAGGCTGATGGACGTTTTCTGGCCGGGCCCCCTTACCCTGGTGCTGCCCGCAGCACCAGTTGTTCCCCGGCAGGTGACGGCGGGACTGGACAGCGTGGGCATACGCATGCCCGGCCATCCCGTGGCCCTGGCCCTGATTGCGGCCGCCGGGGTGCCGGTGGCGGCGCCCAGTGCCAACCTTTCCGGCCGCCCCAGCCCCACCACCGCCGGGCACGTTCTGCAGGACCTGGACGGCCGCATTGAAGCCATCCTGGACGGCGGTCCCGCGGGGGTGGGTCTTGAGTCAACGGTACTGGATCTTACCGGGGATGTGCCCGTGATTCTCCGTCCCGGGGGTATAACTCGCGAGGAACTGGAAAAGGTTATTGGTGAGGTGCGGGTAGACCCGGGCATTGATGGCGTGCCCGGCTGTGGTTCTCCTGCCGGCGAATTTCGCCCCCGTTCGCCGGGCATGAAGTACCGGCATTATGCCCCCCGGGCCCCCCTGGTGCTGGTGGAGGGGGAGCCGGAACGGGTGGTGGCCCGGTTGAAGGAACTGGCCGGGGGTTACCGGTCCCGGGGTTTGCGGGTTGGGGTTCTGGCCACCGCCGAAACCGCCAGAGAATGCCAGGAAGACCGGGTGGTGGTGGCCGGCTCGCGGCAGGACCCTGCCGGCATAGCTTCCCGGCTCTTTGCCGCCCTGCGCCGGTTTGATGAACTGGGGGTGGACATCATCCTGGCCGAGGGTATCGAGCCCCGGGGTCTGGGACTTGCCGTGATGAACCGCCTGCGGCGGGCCGCGGGCAACCGCATTGAACGGGTGTGACTTCCGTCCCCGTTTTGGTGTATAGAAGGGGTTTTCTGGAGGCAACAGGGGTGAGTATTCCAACCTTACTTTTGCTGGCGGTAGCCCTGGGCACCGATGCCTTTTCCCTGTGCCTGGGCATTGGGATGACCGGGGTCAGGCGCCTGCAAATATTGCTCATTACTTTAACCGTGCTCCTTTTTCATATTGCCATGCCCCTTTTGGGCTTTGAAGCGGGGGAACTGGTGGGCGGATTGCTGGGCCGCGCGGCCACCACAGCGGGAGCAGTGCTGCTCCTTTACCTTGGCCTGCGCATGATCAGGGAAGCCTTTAGCGAGGAAGAACCGCGCGTTGTTTTGCTGAACAACTGGGGATTGTTTCTTCTGGGGGCCAGCGTAAGCATGGATGCCCTGAGTGTAGGTTTTACCCTGGGTACCCTGCGGACGCAGTTGCTTTTTACCGTGCTCACCTTCGGGCTGGTGGCCGGTCTCATGACCTTTTCCGGGCTGGTGCTGGGACGCTACCTTGGACAAATGGTGGGGGAAAGGGCGCGGCTTTTGGGCGGGTTGATCCTGGTGGGTATCGGGGTTAAGCTGTTTTTATAAATGGTGATGGCATTACCGGGAGGCGTGATCATGACCAGAAAAGTGCTCTTTGTGTGCACCGGCAACACCTGCAGGAGCAGTATGGCGGAGGCCCTGGCCAGGGACATGGTGGCCAGAAAGGGATTGCAGGGGGAGATTGAAGTTGTTTCCGCGGGGATAGCCGCCCTGCCCGGCAGCGAGGCATCGCCGCAGGCCGTGGCGGTGATGGAGGAAATGGGCCTGGATTTGCGATCCCACCGGGCTGCCCTGCTTACCCGCCGGGATGTGGAAGAGGCCGACCTGGTGCTGACCATGACTAAAAGCCACAAACAACTGATCCAGGAGCAGGCGCCGGACCTGGCGGGAAAAATTTTTACCCTCGCCGAATACGCCGGCAGGGGCGGTGATGTCCCCGATCCCTTCGGTGGACCGGTGGATGTTTACCGCCAGTGTGCCGGCGAGCTGCGTTATCTGATCTCCCTGGCCCTGGACAGGCTGGCCGCCGAAAAAGCCGGACTGGAGGAAGCGAAGCCGGATCAGGAATCTGCTCCGCCTTCCGGCGACCAGGCCGGGGCAAGCACCGACCAGGGAGATGTGCCGCCAGGCAACGGTCAAAAGGAATAACCCGGGCAGCCGGGGCCTGCAAAAATTGAAGCAGGAAAATAGCGTTTTTTGTAGAAAGAAACTGGTTGTATTTCTTCTCTTGAAAAAAGGGGTGAAGTTAACCCGTGCGGATTGCCCTGGCCGCCGACCACGGTGGCTTTCGTTTAAAAGAAGAGGTTATTTCTTTTTTGCAGGAGAACGGCATTTCCTTTCATGATTTCGGCACCTATTCGGAAGAAGCAGTAGATTACCCCGATTTTGCCCTTTTGGTAGCCGAGGCCGTACGCAGCGGGGAATACCAGTTGGGCATCCTTTGTTGCGGTACGGGCATTGGGGTGGCCATTGCGGCCAACAAGGTGCCCGGCATCCGGGCAGCCCTTTGCCACGATACCTTTTCCGCCCGGGCTTCCCGGGAGCACAACGACGCCAACATCCTGACCATGGGCCAGCGGGTAATCGGTCCCGGGCTGGCCCGGGAGATTGTCCGGGTGTGGCTGGCTTCCGAATTTGCCGGCGGGCGCCACGCCCGGCGGGTGGCCAAGATCGCCGAGATTGAAAAGAAATACGGCGGTTGCTGTGATCATTAGCCGCAAAAGCATGTCGTGGGGGAGGAAACTGTATAACATGGAAATGAACAGATCTTTAGCTGCAGTGGATCCTGAAATTGCCAGAGCAATTGAGCTGGAGCTGGGCCGCCAGCGCGATACCCTGGAACTGATCGCCTCGGAAAATGCCGCCAGCCGGGCGGTAATGGAGGCCCAGGGTTCAGTGCTGACCAACAAGTACGCCGAAGGTTATCCCGGGCGGCGTTATTACGGCGGCTGTCAGTTCGTGGATATTGCGGAGGAACTGGCCATTAACCGGGCGAAGGAACTCTTTGGTGCCGAACATGTCAATGTGCAGCCCCACTCCGGTGCCCAGGCCAACATGGCCGTTTATTTCGCCCTCCTGGAACCGGGGGACACCATCTTGGGCATGAACCTGGCCCACGGCGGTCACCTCACCCACGGCAGCCCATTGAATATATCCGGGAAATACTTTCGGGTAGCTTTTTACGGGGTGGAAAAGGATACAGGCCTGATCAACTACGAGAAGGTTTTTGCCGCCGCCTTTGAACATAAGCCGAAGATCATCGTGGCCGGGGCCAGCGCTTACCCCCGGGCCATTGACTTTTATAAGTTTCAGGAAATTGCCGGGGAAGTGGGGGCCTACCTGATGGTGGACATGGCCCACATTGCCGGGCTGGTGGCTGCCGGGGAGCACATGAGCCCGGTGCCTTACGCCGATGTGGTGACCACCACCACCCATAAAACCCTGCGCGGCCCCCGGGGGGGCATGATTCTGTGCCGGGCCAGGTACGCCGCGGCCATTGACAAGGCGGTCTTTCCGGGTATCCAGGGCGGGCCCCTGATGCACGTCATTGCCGCCAAGGCCGTAGCCCTCAAAGAGGCGCAGCAGCCGGAATTTAAGGAGTACCAGCGGCAGATCGTCAAAAACGCCCGTGCCCTGGCCCGGGCCCTGATGGACCGGGGCTTTGAACTGGTCAGCGGCGGTACCGACAACCACCTGATGCTGGTGGATTTGCGCAACAAGGGAGTTACCGGCCGTGAGGCGGAAACCGTCCTGGATTCCGTCGGCGTGACGGTAAACAAAAATGCCATCCCCTATGACCCGCAGCCCCCGGCGGTGGCCAGCGGGATACGCATCGGCACCCCGGCGGTGACCACCCGGGGCCTGAAGGAAGCGGATATGGAGACGGTGGCCGAAATCATCCACCTGGCTTTAAGCTTCCGGGATAATCCGGACAAGCTGAGCCGGGTGCGGGAAATGGTGGCCGGGCTGTGCCGCCGGTACCCGCTGTATTAGGCGAAACGCAAATAAACGTCAGTAAGAACAAGGATGCGGTGCTGTCCTCGCTCACTCCAGTGCTTCGCGTAAGATGCGCACCACGGTTCGCTTCGGGCCGCCCAGCACTCACTGAAAAAGTTATACTGGAAAGCCCTGCACTTACTATCTTGTTACAGCAGGCTTGGAAAGAGCATCATTGCCGGTGAGTGCTGGGTTCACCGGGTGCTGTTACCGGCGCTTTGCAAGTCGTTCGCTCCGGACAGCACCGCATCCAACTGGGTTCACTGAATATTTACAGCGAAACTATTGCCTGGTGTCGGGGTGCTAAGAGAGCAAGAGACCGGCGTCCCGCCGTTCCTGGAGACCGGAGGTGAGCAGCCCTGGTTAAAAGGCCTTCATTCGATGAGATTTATATGGAAGTGGTCGACGTTATTGCCCGGCGCTCCACCTGCCTGCGCAAAAAGGTGGGAGCCGTAATTGTGGTGGACCGGCGCATTATTTCCCACGGTTACAACGGGGTGGTCAGCGGGGCGGAACACTGCATTGATACCGGCCGGTGCCTGAAGGACCTGGCCGGCCGGGAAGACTACAAGCCCTGCGTCCACGCCGAGCAAAACGCCATCTGCCTCTGTGCCAAGCGGGGTCTGGCCGTGGGCGGCGGCACCATGTACGTCAACGCCGACATCTGCCTGACCTGTGCCAAGCTCATTGTTTCCTGCGCCCTGTCCCGGGTGGTGGTGCGCCGGGATTACCGGGGCACCGATGAGGGCATAGAATTCCTGCGCCGCCACGGCGTGCAGGTGGACCTGTGGGAGTGACCGGCCATCGCCAGACGAAAGGCAGCCCTTTTCGATATCGGAGCCACCCTGATTACCGGACCGGAAGTGTCCCCAACCAAACAAATTGCCCGGCTGCTGGGGCTGCCCCCGGGGCAGGACCGGCTGGTGGGGGATATAATTATGTGCCGGGAGTTTGCAGGCCCCCGGGAGGCCTGCGCGGCCCTGGGTGAAATTGTTTCCCTGGACCCGCAGCATAAAGAGGCCCTTTTGCGCCTCTGGACCGACCAGGAGATGGCCGCGGTGGAAATACCGGGCGCGGCTGGAGCCGTGTTGCGGGCCCGGGAACTGGGCTTTGCCGTGGGCCTGGTCTCAGACATCTGGGTTCCCTACTACCGGGCTTTTTTACGTGCCTGCCCGGGTATCGCTTCCCTGGTGGACTACGCCGCTTTGAGTTTTCGCCTGGGCAGGAAAAAGCCGGCAGAAGAGCTCTACCGGGCGGCCCTGGAGGCTCTGGATGCCGACCCCCGGCGTTCCGTCATGATCGGGGACACTTATGAAAAGGATATCCTGCCGGCCATAAACATGGGATTGGCCGCCATCTGGGTCCTGTCCCGTCCCGAGCGCGAGTACCCGGCCATGGCCCGGGTGTTATGGGGTGAATGGCCCCGGCCGGACATCATTGTGCGGGATACGAGCCAGCTTGCCAGGGCTCTGGAAGAACTTGAGCAAAAGAGGAGAGATACCTGTTCATGGAAATAACCAGAGTAGTACGCCATACACCCGGGGAACTTGTGGACAAGCTGCGCCGGGTTACCATGCTCACCGACCCGGACTGTTACATATACCGGGACGTTTTCATCTCCCTGGAAAAAATCCACACGAATTTTCTGGCCCCGGCCCAATCCTACGTCCTCACCGGTGAACTGCAAAAGGTGCGGGAGCTGAAGTGGGAACTGGCCCGCCACGGGTGCGACCTTTTCCACCTCGACGGGTATGTCACCCTTTACCTGGCAGGTTGCGACGAGCCGGTGGACCTCCTGCCGCCGGTCATCGAGGAATCCGTGGAGGCCGACGGGTCGGTATTCAACATCATCTGCGACGGTATGCACCGGGTCTACCTGGCCCGCCTGGAATGGATCGTTCCCCAGGTAATCTTTATCCGGGGCGTGCCCAAGGACAAGCCCTATTACGCCTATCCCCTGCCCGGGGGCTGGTCCCAGGTGGTTTTGCGGGAGGACCTGCCGCCGGGATTCATCAAAAAGTGGCACCGCATTGCCGGGTATAAATCCCTGTACCGCAACTTTAATTCCGCCTTTTACAATGTGGGTGGTCCCCGGGGGCACTTCCGCAAAGGATGAGGGGATGGAATTTGTTCCCTTATATTTCAAGGATAAGCCGCATATAGTTAATCCCGGGGTTCTGTCGTTTAATTACCCGTCCAAGGAGACAAACTATGCTCAAGGTTCTCACTGTTTTCGGCACCCGGCCGGAGGCCATCAAGATGGCCCCCCTCATCAAGGAACTGCAGCGCCACCCGGACCGGGTCCTCTGCCGGGTGGCCGTCACCGCCCAGCACCGGGAGATGCTGGATCAGGTGCTGCATCTTTTTCGGATTATTCCCGACCACGATCTGGATATCATGAGGCCCGGGCAGAGCCTCTTCGACATCACCCGCCGGGCCCTGGACGGCCTGGAGCAGGTCATGGCAAGAGAAAGGCCGGACCTGGTGCTGGTGCACGGCGATACCACCACCACCTTTGTGGCCGCTTTAACCGCCTTCTATTTTCAAATACCGGTGGGCCACGTGGAGGCGGGCCTGCGCACGGGGGACAAATATTCCCCCTTTCCCGAGGAAATAAACCGCCACCTCACGGCGGTGGTGGCCGACCTGCACTTTGCCCCTACCGCCACCGCCCGGGATAACCTGCTGCGGGAAGGGGTGGCCCCGGAAAAGATCTTTGTCACGGGAAATACCGTCATTGACGCCCTGCTGGCCACCGTGGACCCGGATTACCGGTTCGGCGATGCCCGCCTGGCCGGTATAGATTACCGGCGCCGGCGGGTGCTGCTGGTGACCACCCACCGCCGGGAGAACCTTGGCGAACCCATGCGGGAGATTTACCTGGCCCTGCGGGATATCGTTGCCCTTTATCCCGATGTGGAGGTAGTCTTTCCCGTGCATAAGAACCCGGCGGTACGCGGGATAGTGCAGGAGGTGCTGGGGGAACTGCCCCGGGTTCACCTCATCGAGCCCCTTTCTTACCAGCCCTTCGTAAACTTGATGAACCGCTGCTACCTGGTACTCACCGACTCGGGCGGGTTGCAGGAAGAGGCCCCGGCCCTGGGCAAGCCTGTACTGGTGCTGCGCAACACCACCGAACGTCCCGAAGCCATCCGGGCCGGTACCGTGCGCCTGGTGGGTACAACCCGGGAGGCGATTTTCAACGAAACCAGGCGCTTGCTGGAAGACGCAGCCCATTACCGGCAAATGGCCGAAGCGGTGAACCCCTATGGGGACGGCCGGGCTTCCCGGCGCATCTGCCAGGCCATTCTGTACCATTTCGGCTCGAGCGACGAACCGCCGGAGCCTTTTGTCACTCCTGAATATTAAGCTAAAGAGGTACGCCGGAGTACAATTAAGGCACGTAGTCGCCTGTTTAATGGCAATTCTTCTTATTCAAAAAAAGTCTTCCGGCGGTGAAGGAATAAACGACTTTATGTAGAACAATAACTTTGTGACGGGTGTAACGCAGCCGACATTTTTCTAACAAAAAGTGACAGGTTGCTGCACCCGCACCGGGAAAGGTGACCTACTATGGGCGAGCGCCGGGTGGGAGGTCGTATCATGGCGGCCCTTGCCCTTACCACCACCATCGGCATGGAAATGGCCGTCATGGTTACCGCCGGGTTTTACGGCGGCCGGTGGCTGGATCGCCAGTTACATACCGGGCCCTGGATGATGACGGCGGGCATCCTGCTGGGGACTGCCGCGGGCATCTGGGGGGTCGTCCAGACCGTGTCACGTTTTTTCAAAGAGTGGGGGTAAAGCCCTGTGCCTTCCTTACCGCCCATTCCCGAACTGGATAACCAGTTAAAGCGCACAACCCGCATCACCGGGGCGTTGCTCGTTCTGGTGTTGCTGGCCATTGCTGCCGACCCAGGGGATTCCCTGGCGTGGGGTCTTTTTCTCGGCCTGGCCACCGGGCTGTACAATACCGTCTCCCTGGCCCTGCGGATCAAGCGCCTGGGCTCGCTGGACAGGAGCGGTGCCCGGAGCTACATGCGCCAGGGTCTGATCATGCGCCTTGCGCTGGCGGCAGTCGTGGTTTTGCTGGCCGGCCGGGTGGCAAATGTAAATGTGTACTGGCTGGGGGCTGGCCTTCTGGCCGTCCCCTGTATTACCGCCGTGGACGCGGCTGTTCACGCGGCGCGCCAGAGCCGCTCTGAGGGGAGAGTGTTTTCCAGGATAGAAGAAAAAATTTAAAAAGAAGGAGGTGATAGTTGGTGAAAAGCCTGGAACAAATCCACGAGGAATTAAACGTGTGGGGGTTCCCCCACCATCCATGGGAATTTACCCTGGGCAACACCCATATTGTCCTCAATCCAAAAACGCTGGTAATGACCTGGATCGTCATGTTGCTGGTGATCGTCTTCACCGTGTCGGCCACCCGCAACATGAATATGAAACGGCCGGGTAAACTTCAGCTGATGGTGGAGGAGATCTTCCAGTTTCTGCGGGGCCTGGTCTACGAAAATATGGACCCGAAAAAGGGCGCAGGCTTGATGTCCCTGATCTTTACACTCTTCATCTTCCTTCTTTTCAGCAACCTCTGGGGCCTGGTTCCCACCATGATGTCGCCCACCGCCGATGTGAACACCACTGCCGGTATGGCCATAATGGTCTTCTTCCTCGTCCAATTCATGGGGATCCGCTACAAAGGGGCCGGGCATTTCAAGCACTTCCTGGAACCGTTTCCCTTCTTCCTGCCACTGACCATTGTTGAAGAACTGGCGAAACCGGTAACCCTGGCCTTCCGTCTATACGGGAACATCTACGGCGGCGAGGTTCTCATTGCGGTCCTGCTGGGGCTTTTAGGCCTGAACACCTTTATCTTCGGCGGGTTCATCCCCTCGGTGGTGTGGCTGGCCTTCAGTATCTTTGTGGGATTTATTCAGGCCTTTATCTTTACCATGCTCACCATTGCCTATATTTCTCAGGTGGTTAAAGAACACGAACATTGAGGTTTTTCCCATCTCTAAATAGAGATATGCCTTGCAAAGTGGAAATTTTGGGAGAAAGGAGGGGAAAGTGATGGAAGTGGGAGCTGCTGCTGCCCTCGGTACCTCTTTAGCCGTGGGTCTGGCCGCCCTGGGTGCCGGTATCGGCGACGGTCTGGTCACCGGCCGTACCGTGGAGGCGATGGCCCGCCAACCCGAATTAAGAGGTAACCTGCTGACCACAATGTTTATCTCTGTGGGTCTGATCGAGGCCCTGCCCATCATCGCGGTGGTAATTGCCTTCATGCTGTTTGGTAAAATCGGTGGTTAACGCAGGTAACGGTGGGTAAAAGGTGGCATAGCGGGTTAAGAGATCCAAACAACCTGCTATTGCCTCCCTTTTGTCCACGGCAACGGGTAGTAAGGAAGGAGGGGAACCGGTGGAAGCGCTGGGAATTAATCATACCCTGGTGGCCCAAATTATTAACTTTGTTATTTTGCTCATATTCCTTCGTTTAGTGGTTTACAAGCCCATCGTCAATATTCTGGAACAACGCCAGCAATATATAGCCAATAACGTGGCCGCCGCCGAAGAAGAGCGGAAACAGGCCGAAGCGCTGCGCCAGCAATACCTGGCCGAGATGCAAAAAGCGAGGGAAGAAGCCCAGGCCATCATCCAGCAGGCCACCAAGGCCGGTGAGGACAAGGCCCAGGAGATTGTTGAGGCGGCCAGAGCCGAGGCGCAGCGGCTCAAGGAGAGCGCCCTTGAGGAAATTGCCCGGGAGAAGGAGAAGGCGGTTGCAGAATTGCGCGACCAGGTGGCCTCGCTGTCCATCCTGGTGGCCCAAAAGATCATCAACCAGACCATCACCCCCGAAATTCAACACGGCCTGGTCCAGGAATTCATTAAAGAAGCGGGGGATCTGCCATGTTAAAGGGGGCCGTAGCGCAGCGTTATGCCCAGGCCCTTTATGACCTGGCCGAAGCGCAAGGTCTGGTGGATCAGGTAGAGCGGGAGCTAAGGGCAGTAAATCAGGTCATAGCCGATTCCCGTGAATTCCAAAAGGTGCTCTATCATCCCCGCATTACTGAACAGGAAAAGAAAGATGTGCTGAAAAGCATTTTCTCCGGCAAAATTTCCCCTATTACCGAGAACTTTCTCTTTTTACTGGTAGACAGGCACCGGGAAGCCTTCTTAAGTGATATTGTGGCGCATTATTCCAGCCTGGCCGACCGGGCCCGCAATATCGTGAAGGCTGAAGTAACCAGTGCCATCGAACTGACTAAAGAGGAGAAGCAAAAACTGGGGGAAGTTTTGAACAAGATTGCCCGCAAGAAAGTGCAGACCGCATACAGCGTGGACCCCGCGCTAATTGGCGGGGTGGTGGTGCGCATTGGCGACCGGGTTATCGACGGCAGCCTGCGTACCCGGCTGGCAGCCTTAAGAGAGCACCTCAGGCAAATAAGTTAAAGGCGATAGGGGTGAAATTAGGAGAATGAATTTGCGACCGGAAGAGATCAGCTCGATCATTCGGCAGCAGATTGAAAAATACCAGGCGCAAATTGAAATGCGCGATGTGGGCACCGTTATCCAGGTCGGTGACGGTATTGCCCGCGTCTACGGCCTGGAAGCCTGCATGGCCATGGAACTGCTGGAATTTCCGGCCCCCGAAGAGGGCGCTGAACCGACCCTGGGCATGGCCCTCAACCTGGAAGAGGATAACATCGGTTGCGTCTTGCTCGGTGCCTACACCCACATCAAGGAAGGGGACACCGTCAAGCGGACCGGACGCATTGCTTCCGTGCCCGTGGGGGATGCCCTGATCGGCCGGGTGGTCAACCCCCTGGGACGCCCCCTGGACGGCAAGGGTCCCATCAAAAGCGACAAGTTCCGTCCCATTGAACGTATTGCCCCCGGCGTGATCACCCGCAAGCCCGTGCACCAGCCCCTGCAGACCGGTTTAAAAGCCATCGACTCCATGATTCCTATCGGGAGAGGACAGCGGGAATTGATCCTCGGCGACCGGCAGACCGGTAAGACGGCCATTGCCGTGGACGCCATCATCAACCAGAAAGGCAAGGACGTCATCTGTATCTACGTAGCCATCGGGCAGAAAGCCTCCACGGTGGCCAACGTGGTGCAGCGCCTGCGGGATTTCGGTGCCATGGATTACACCATCGTGGTTTCGGCTACCGCCTCCGACCCGGCTCCGCTTCTCTTCATTGCTCCCTATGCCGGCTGCGCCATGGGCGAGGAGTTTTTAGAGCAGGGCAAACACGTGCTCATTGTCTATGACGACCTTTCCAAGCAGGCCGTGGCCTACCGCGAGCTTTCCCTGCTCCTGCGGCGTCCCCCCGGCCGTGAAGCTTATCCCGGCGACGTGTTCAACCTGCACTCCCGCCTGCTGGAGCGGGCCTGCAAGCTCAACGACGAACTGGGAGGCGGTTCCATAACGGCCCTGCCTATCATTGAAACCCAGGCCGGCGACGTTTCGGCCTATATTCCCACCAACGTGATTTCCATTACCGATGGCCAGATTTACCTGGAGCCCGACCTGTTCTACGCAGGTGTCCGTCCGGCCATTAACGTGGGTCTTTCGGTATCCCGGGTGGGCGGCGCCGCCCAGATCAAGGCCATGAAGCAGGTGGCCGGACGGCTGCGCCTGGACCTGGCCCAGTACCGCGAGCTGGCCGCTTTCGCCCAGTTCGGCTCCGACCTGGACAAGGCCACCCAGGCCCGATTGATCCGCGGCCAGCGCATGGTGGAACTGCTCAAGCAAAAGCAGTACGCTCCCATGGCGGTGGAAGACCAGGTTATGGTTATTTATGCCGGGGTAAACGGCTACCTGGACGACCTGCCGGTGGAAAAGGTGCTGCCCTTTGAAGAAGAGTTCTTGAACTACATGCACACCAGCCATCCGGAAGTGGGCGAAGCCATTGCCAGGACCGGCGAGCTGTCCAGGGAAACGGAAGAAAAACTGAAAGCGGCCATTGTCGAATTCAAGAAGGGTTTTGTGGCCCGGACGGCCTGATCTACGCTTCCCGGTCTTCCGGTAGTAGCGACGCGAGGTGGTGAAAAAGAGTGCCAAGTTTACGGGACTTGCGGCGGCGTATAAAAAGTATCAAGAGCACCCAGCAGATCACCAAGGCCATGAAGGCGGTTTCCGCCGCCAAGATGCGCCGGGCCCAGGAGCAGGTTTTGTCCGCCAGGCCCTACGCCCGCCGGATGAAAGACGTGCTGGGACGGGTGGCCACCGCTGCCGGCGGGGTGAAGCACCCCCTTCTGGAGGTGCGGGAGCCCAAAAGAGTGGCCTACGTCCTCATCACTGCCGACCGGGGGTTGTGCGGCGGTTTTAACGCCAACCTGATCCGCAGGACCGTTCAGGAGACAAAAAACATCAGCGCCGAGTTAAGCCTGGTCTGTGTAGGGCGTAAAGGCCGCGACTACTTCCGCCGCCGGGGTTATAATATCGCCCAGCAGTACGTGGGCCTGGGCGAGACCATCAAGCTGGGCCACGCCCAGGAGATTGCCCGCTACGTCATGGAGAAATATGCGGCGGGGGAATTTGATGCCGTCTACCTCATCTACAGCGAGTTTGTCAACGTGCTGGTACAGCGGCCCAGGGTGGTCAAACTCCTCCCCGTGGAACCTCCCGAGGGGCAGGAAAACGGCGAAGGTAAGCCCGGCAGGGTGGAGTATATCTTCGAGCCCTCGGCAGAAAGCGTATTGTCGGAGCTGTTGCCCATGTACGTGGAGAACATGGTGTTTCACGGCCTCCTGGAATCCAAGGCCAGCGAGCACAGCGCCCGCATGACCGCCATGGACAACGCCACCAAGAACGCAGGCGATATGATCGACA
Organism: Desulfofundulus luciae; assembly: GCF_030813795.1. NCBI lineage: Bacteria > Bacillati > Bacillota > Clostridia > Eubacteriales > Peptococcaceae > Desulfofundulus > Desulfofundulus luciae. Next base: position 137,545 of record NZ_JAUSUX010000001.1, read on the forward strand.
GGCTGACCCTGTCCATGAACCGGGCCCGCCAGGCTGCCATTACCAAGGAAATTTCCGAAATTGTTGGCGGAGCGGCGGCCCTGGAATAAACGTAGTCGTTCCCCGGGCTAACTCAAGCTTCGCGCGAAGGAGGTACGGAGTAGCTGATGAATGTTGGTCATGTAGTACAGGTCATTGGCGTAGTGGTGGACGTCCGATTTCCACCCGGCCAGGTGCCTGATATCTATAATGCCCTGAAGATCCGCCGCGAAGGGCAGGAGGACCTGACCCTGGAAGTGGCGCAGCACCTGGGCAACAACATCGTGCGCACTGTGGCCATGTCCTCCACCGACGGTCTGGTGCGGGGCATGGAAGTGATTGATACCGGCAAGCCCATCACCGTTCCCGTGGGGCGGGCCGTCCTGGGCCGCCTGGTGGACGTGCTGGGTGAGCCCATTGACGGTAAGGGTCCCATCAAGAGCGACTACCATTATCCCATCCACCGGCCCGCTCCGGCCCTGGCCGAGCAGTCCACCCGGGCCGAGCAATTGGAAACCGGTCTGAAGGTGGTCGACCTGCTGGTGCCCTTCTTAAAGGGCGGCAAGATCGCCATGTTCGGCGGCGCCGGCGTGGGCAAGACGGTTATCGTGATGGAGCTCATCAACAACATCGCCAAGCAGCACGGCGGTATTTCCGTGTTTGCCGGCGTGGGCGAGCGGACCCGCGAGGGCAACGACCTCTACCGGGAGATGACCGAAGCGGGCGTGCTGGACAAGACCATCATGGTGTTCGGCCAGATGAACGAGCCGCCGGGATGCCGCCTGCGGGTGGGCCTGACCGGGCTGTGCATGGCCGAATACTTCCGGGATGAGGAAGGGGCTGACGTGCTCCTGTTCATCGACAACATCTTCCGCTTCACCCAGGCCGGTTCCGAGGTTTCCGCCCTCCTGGGCCGGATGCCCTCGGCCGTGGGTTACCAGCCCACCCTGGCCACGGAAATGGGTCAACTGCAGGAGCGGATTACTTCCACCATGAAGGGTTCGGTTACTTCGGTGCAGGCCGTGTACGTGCCCGCCGACGACCTGACCGACCCGGCGCCGGCGACCACCTTTGCCCACCTGGACGCCACCGTGGTGCTCTCCCGGCAAATTGCCGAGCTGGGCATTTACCCGGCGGTGGACCCCCTGGACTCCACCTCCCGCATCCTGGACCCCAACGTGGTGGGCCAGGAGCACTACGAGGTGGCCCGGGGCGTGCAGAAGGTCCTGCAGCGCTACAAGGAGCTTCAAGATATCATCGCCATCCTGGGTATGGAAGAACTGTCGGACGAGGACAAACTGATCGTGGCCCGGGCCCGGAAGCTGCAGCGCTTCCTGTCCCAGCCCTTCCACGTGGCCGAGCAGTTTACCGGCCGGCCGGGCGTGTACGTGCCGCTGAAGGAAACCATCCGCGGCTTCAAGGAAATCCTGGAGGGCAAGCACGACGACCTGCCTGAAGAAGCGTTCTACATGGTGGGTACCATCGACGACGCGGTGGCCAAGGCGAAAAGCTTAGCAGAGGGAAGTGCGTAAAATGGCGGAAAAAACCCAACGCCTGGAAATTGTCACTCCCGAGCGCAAGGTATACAGCGGCGATGTCCGCTTTGTGGTGGTGCCGGGCGTGGAAGGCGAACTGGGCTTCCTGCCGGATCACGCTCCCCTGGTTAGCGCCCTGAAGATCGGCGTGATGAAGGTCCAGGAGGATAACAGGACCTTCAAGGTAGCGATAAGCGGGGGATTTGTCGAGGTACGGAACAGCCGGGTCACCGTCCTGGCCCGTACCGCAGAGCGGGACGACGAAATCGACCGGGAGCGGGCCGAAGCGGCCAAAGCCAGGGCCGAACAACGGCTGGCTGCCAGAACACCCGACATTGACGTGGTGAGGGCCGAGCTGGCCTTGAAGCGCGCCCTGGCCCGGTTGAAGGCCATATCTTAAGAACTACAAAGGCACGGCGTTGCCCGGAGCGAACAGGAATAAACATCTTTGGTACAGGTGGCAGTTAGTTCTGCCACCTTTTAGTTTTTGCTCGCCTGTAAATATTTAGTGGCCTCCTATGGTGCCGCTGGTAACGGTTTTACTGAATAATTACGCCCGCCCGGTATGAACAGGAAACTTTTGGGCAACAATGTGGGATAAGTACGGCCCGGACCCTGAAGGCATGTCCGCCGCGCCCGGAGCATATAAATTTCAACAGGTGGACAGGGGAGGTGGAGACGGTGCGCAGGCTGCTGCTGGGCTTGATCTGCGTGGTGTTGTCCCTCACCATGGGCCTGCCCGTGCTGGTGAATTACCTTTCGCCGGTCCGGATCCAGGAAAGGGAGACCCGGGTCCGCCTTTATGTCCATAGCACCGGCCGGATAGAAGAAATCCCCCTGGAGGAATACGTTACCGGGGTGGTGGCCGCCGAGATGCCGGCAGCATTTCCCATAGAAGCGCTGAAGGCCCAGGCGGTGGCTGCCCGCACCTATATTGTGCGCCGGTTGACCGCCGGCGGGGTACTGAATAACGAGCACCCGGGGGCCGACGTCTGCGACGACCACACCCACGGCCAGGCCTGGATTTCCCGGGAGGAGATGCGCCGGCGCTGGGGGACCGTCCGTTACTATGAGTACTACTATAAGATCAAAAAAGCGGTCGATGAAACGCGGGGGTTGGTCCTGACCTATGAGGGGCAGCTCATTGAAGCCGCCTACCACGCCTCCTGCGGCGGGCGGGGCACGGAAAGCGCCTCGGCAGTGTGGGCGGCTGACCTGCCCTACCTGGTAGGAGTGCCCTGCCCTTACGACGCCGACCCGGAACCCGTGCGCACGGTGAGTCTCCCGGTGACCCGGGTGGACCGGGCCCTGGGAGTGAACCTGGAAGCCGTGCCGGTTGCCGCCAGTAGTCACCCCGGCAGGGGAGAAAAAAATTTCGTCGAGGTACTGGAACGCACTCCCGCCGGCCGTCCTAAAACGGTACGCATCGGGGAGAAAAAAATGGCGGCTGCGGTGGTGCGGGACCTCCTGGACCTGCGCTCCGTCGATTTTAACATGATTTTAAAGGGCGACCGGGTGGAAATCACCACTCGTGGTTACGGCCATGCCGTGGGGATGTGCCAGTACGGGGCAAAGGGTCTGGCCGAGCACGGCTATACTTTTGACCGCATACTCAAGCATTACTACACCGGGGTGGAACTGACCCGCATAAATTAATGGCCAAATGGTCACAATATACCTGAAAGCTTTTGGCAGGAGTGATTGCGTTGTGGCCGTTTGGTAAGCGCCTTTCCGGGCAGGATCCTGTGGAAAAATACCGCCGATGGTTGCGCCGGTGGCTGCTGGGCAACTGGCTGCGCTATGCGGTGGTAAGCACCGTCGTTGTTGCCCTGGTGATGGTTTTGATCTGGGCCATGCTGAGCACCTGGCAGCCCACGGGCCCGGTTCCCGTACCGGCTCCGGGTAAAGACCGGGGGGTGCAGCTGATGCACTCCCAACCTTCTAAAACAACTCAACCAGTTGACGGAAAAGAACTGGTTAGGGACGATAGCGGCCGGTTTAAGATTTACGCCCCGGTGGACGGCCGGATGGTCCAGGCTTACGGGATGGGCTATTCCGAAGTCTACGGTGATTTTCGATTCAACCAGGCGGTCGCCTTTGGCGCCGGTGCCGGCGCCCTGGTAAAAGCGGCGGCTCCCGGGACGGTCAGGGCGGTGCAACCGGGGGCGGCCGTCGGGCAGTTTGGTGAAAAAAATGTTACGGAAACTTCAGGCAGCCCGGTTCCCCTGAGTTATACCGTCACCATAGATCACGGTTACGGCTGGCAGACGGTTTACAGGGGCCTGGGGGAAGTGCAGGTGAAGGCCGGCCAGCACCTGAGCGCCAGGGCTCCCCTGGGCACCCTGTCCCGGTCCGGGAAAGTGCTGGAGTTTACCCTGCTCAAAGACGGTGCCGCCCGGAACCCGGCCGGCTACCTGGTGGAAAACATTCACCGGTAGCAATCAGAGCCTTGGTTTGGCCCGCCCAGCACTCACTGTAACCAGAGTTCTTTGGTGGAATGATTACCTATGTGTAGTTTCAATCCCTGCGCAGGTACCCAGCACTCACCGTAACCGGGTTCTCTGGTGTTAATACTGCTAGCCATATGTGGCTTTGATCCCTGCGCAGGTACCCAGCACTCACCGTAACCGGGTTCTCTGGTGGTAATACTGCTAGCCATATGTGGCTTTGATCCCTGCGCAGGTACCTGGATCCGGTGAGTGCTGGGTGAGTGCTGGGTGAGTGCTGGGTGAGTGCTGGGTGAGTGCTGGGTGAGTGCTGGGTGAGTGCTGGGGTTTTTGGCAATTTACCTGCTCCCGGCGCATATATATTCTACTAGGTACCAAGCCGGGGAGGTAGGGCAATGCAGGAATACATCCAGAAAAGGGTGCTGGACATTTGCGCCTATATCCTGGAGACCAGGGCCACCGTGCGCCAGGCCGCACAGGTGTTTCAGGTAAGCAAAAGCACCGTGCACAAGGACATGACCGAAAGGCTGCCTTCTTTGAATAAAAAGCTGGCCCGGGAAGTAAGGGCCATCCTGGAACAAAATAAAGCCGAGCGGCATTTAAGGGGAGGAGAAGCAACGCGGAAAAAATATAAGGAAGCGTGAAAATTTTAAAGCCGGGCTAGAGGAATTTGGCTGTATATGTAGAAACCTAACCAAACGTGCCTGCCGGGAATAAAGACCCTACCCCCGGCCCGCATTGCGAGGGGGACAGGCCGGGCAGGTCCTTTTTAGCCAATTACGTGGTTGAAGTAAGAAAGGAGACCACCCCATGCTCGGCTTAAACAACGACATCGGCATCGATCTGGGTACCGCCAACGTACTGGTTTACGTAAAGGGAAAGGGCATTGTCCTGCGGGAACCCTCGGTGGTGGCCATAAACAAAGAAAATGCCCGGGTCATCGCGGTGGGTTCCGAGGCCCGGCGCATGCTGGGCCGAACCCCCGGCAACATTGTAGCCACGCGACCTTTACGGGACGGCGTCATTGCCGACTATGACGTGACGGAAAAAATGCTGCGCTACTTCATCAACCGGGCCGGTGGGAGAAAAGGCCTATTCCGTCCCCGGGTAATGGTCTGCATCCCCTCCGGCGTGACCAGTGTGGAGGAACGGGCCGTGCGCCAGGCGGCCATCCAGGCTGGTGCCCGGCAGGCCTACGTTATTGAGGAGCCGCTGGCGGCGGCCCTGGGGGCGGGACTGGATATTTCCGAACCTACCGGGACCATGGTGGTGGATATCGGCGGCGGCACCACCGATGTGGCCGTCCTTTCGCTGGGCGGAGTGGTATGCAGCCGGTCCCTGCGGGTGGGTGGGGACAGGTTTGACGAGGCCATTGTTCGCTACGTGCGCCGGGTGTTCAACCTGGCCATTGGGGAGCGCAGCGGCGAGGAGATCAAAATCAATATCGGCAGTGCCGACCCCGGGAATGCACCCCGGCGGGAAATGGAAGTCCGCGGGCGGGACCTGGTATCCGGCCTGCCCCGGGCGGTGGTCATCACCGCCCACCAGGTGCACGAGGCCATTTCCGAGAGCCTGGAGGCGGTGGTGGGCGCGGTGAAAGAAGTGCTGGAGCACACCCCGCCGGAACTGGCCGCCGACATAGTAGACAAGGGCATCGTCCTGACGGGGGGCGGGGCGCTGCTCCACGGCATCGACACCCTGTTGAGCCGGGAGACGGGCGTGCCGGTACATATAGCCGAAGACCCCCTCTCCTGTGTGGCCCTGGGAACGGGCCGGGCGCTCTCCATGTTAAACGTCCTCAGTGCCAACACCCCCCGCAAAAAACGGCTGTCAAATATGAAAAAGATCGGCTAAGGGGAAATCACCGGGTAAGTTTGACAGGCCTGCCCGGTGATTGTACAACAGTCAAAATAAGCGGCTGCCGGAAGGAGGAATTGCCGTGAGCCTGCCCGTACCTCCGGCGGGGGAGATAATCCTCACTTACGACGATTACCTGCAGTTGCCCGATGATGGAAAGCGCTATGAGATCCTGGAAGGGGTGCTGCATGTGACGCCCTCGCCCACCACCCGCCACCAGCGGGTGTGCCGCAACCTGCATTTCATTCTACACGCCCATGTTACGGAAAATAGCCTGGGAGAGTTTTTTTTCGCCCCGCTGGACGTGGTTTTCAGCAACATCAGCGTCACCCAACCCGACCTGCTTTATGTATCCCTGGAAAGGCAAAACGTGATCACTGCCGGCGCCCCTGACCTGGTGGTGGAGATTCTCTTCCCGTCCACATCAGGCGTTGATCAGGTCACCAAGGCCCAGGTTTACGCGCGCTACGGCGTACCCTACTACTGGGTGGTGGACCCGGAGGGAAGGACGCTGGACGAATTTCGCCTGGACCGGGGAATTTACATGCCGGTGCGCCGCTGGGAGCAAAACGCCCGGTTTACCCCGGAGCTGTTTCCCGGCCTGGTGGTGGAACTGGAAAAGGTCTGGGCATAAACAGGCCGTCATTTTCCACGGAAAATGACGGCCTATGGTTTTCTATGACGCCTCGCGCCCATTTGATGGCCGCCTCGACATCATCAGGGGTTATACCTTCCCTTTTAAACCTTTCCCTGATCGGTCTGGCAAAATCATCGAAATCATTGGGCGGCACCATTTTCTTTATTTCCACGCGGGAGCCCTTCTTCTCAAAAAGAATGTAGTCCCCTTTTTTGATGTTCAGGAATTTCCTCAACTCCAGGGGAAGGGTTACCTGTCCTTTTGTGGTTATCCGGGCGATGTAAAGTTCGCTCATAAAAATCATCCCCCTGGTAATACATTCTTGCTTGTAGGATATCATGACCTTTCTTATCAGTCAAGAACCGGGTTATGCACACATAGAACACCAAAATGACGCCCTGGATTATAAACGACTTCAGCCCCTCTCTTTCGATTGGCAATTTGTGTCGAAGTAAATGTGGAGGGAATTTTTTTGTCCAGAGCCGTGCCGGATGGAAACCTTTTGCCGCTTAAAAACGTCTATATGTTGGGAAGTCGGGGTGAGAGGGGGGGCGGTCATTAAGAAACAGTTAAGAAATTTAAGTTTTTACCCGTACCGGCAGGAAAGTCCATTTTCTGTGTCGAACTATCATTTCAGCCAGGAACAGGAAATAAGCCCTGCTCTTTTTAAGGAGACCGGATTATGCGCAAATGGTTTCAGCGTTACCGTCTGCCGGCGGTTTTACTTTTTCTGGCGGCGGGAATTGGTTTGCTTTTTGCCTTTGCCCTGCCGGGCGTAGAAAAGGCCAAGAACCGGGCCGATGCCGGAGCCCCGGGCGCCCTTCCCGGCGGCGTCGGGGAGGAACGGGACATCGGTACCGGGCCGGAAAGAAGGGGCCTGTATGCTCTATACCTTTCCCGGCACCTGCAGTCAACGGAGCTGGAGCAATTGCGCCGGCTGGCCGAAGTGGGCGATTTCACCGGCGGGGAAACGCTCGTTGTTCGCTGTGCTCCAAACCGGGTAAAGGACCTGGCGCCACTACCTTTTATAAAGGAAGTAAAACCGTATGCACCGGAGGAAAAGTTGAAAACTCTGGTGCAGGCCGGTTTATATGCTGATGAAAAGAGAGCTCTGGAAACTCCCGCTCAGGATGCGGCGAAATCCCCTGAACCAGCCCCCGCACTGGAAGGCGGCGCTTCCGGCATGGCGGGAGGAGCCGGCGGCAGCCAGATTACCGTCAACCTGGTGGTTTTTCACCCCCGGGACAAGGATGGCCTGGCCGCACTGGTGAAAGCCGGCGGGGGAGAGGTACTGCGGGGGCTGGATGAAGAGGGGAACGTGCTGCGGGCGCGCCTGCCCCGAAAGGAACTGCCTGAGCTGGCCTCCTCGCCCCTGGTGCTGCGCATCGAACCGTACGCCGCCCCGCGTTTCTTAAACGACCGGGCGGCCGGCATAGTGGGCGTAAGCCCCCTCCAGGCCCCGGGGTTTATCGCCCCCGGCGGTTTGAACGGCGCCGGTCAGGTGGTAGCCCTGGCCGACAGCGGCCTGGGAAGCGGGGAACTGGAGAACCTGCACCCCGACTTGAAAGATATTCCGGGGCAAAAACCAAAAGTAATCATGCTCAAGTCCTGGTCCGGCCGCTCAAAAGCCGATGACCCGGTGGGTCACGGCACCCACATGGCGGCCACCATAGCGGGAACCGGTGCCGCTTCCGGGGGGCAGTTTGCCGGGCTGGCCCCCGGGGCCAGCCTTTATTTTGAGGGTATCCTCAATAAAGAGGGGAAGATCGACCCCCCGGCGGACCTGACGGCCCTGTTCCGCCCCGCCTACGCGGCGGCCGCCCGCATTCACGTGGACGGCTGGGGCATTCCCGTGAACGCCTACCTGAGCAGTGCCGCCCGGACCGACGCCTTTGTGCGGCAAAACCCGGACTTCCTGGTTATCTTCGGTGCGGGCAACTCCGGGCCGGGTGCCGGGACCATCACCGTCGAGGCCAACAGCAAAAACGCCCTGGTGGTGGGGGCCAGTGAAAGTGTGCGCCCCTCCTTCGGACCCGCCAGCGACAATGCGGGGGAAGTGGCCTCCTTTTCCAGCCGGGGGCCGGCCAAAGACGGGCGTATCCGTCCCGACCTGGTGGCCCCGGGGACGGGCATTGTTTCGGCCCGTTCCCCCCTGGTAAAGGGGAATTTCCCGGCCAACCCGCAGTACACCCGTTTACAGGGAACCAGCATGGCCGCGGCCGTCACCGGCGGGGCGGCCGCCCTCCTGCGGCATTACTTCCAGCAGCAGGGGCTGAAAGCGCCCTCGGCGGCCCTGCTCAAGGCGGCCCTGATCAACGGAGCCGCCCCCGTGGACGGGGAAGGGGCGGGGTTCGGCCGCCTGGACCTGACCGCCACGGTGCTGGGACTCCGGGAAAAAACCTTCCTTTACGCCGATGAATCCGCCTCCCTGGCCGCTGGGGAAAGTAAGACCTACCACTTCACGGTGGAAGATACCACCCGCCCCTTCAAGGCCACCCTGGCCTGGACCGACCCTCCCGCCGAGCCGGGAGCCGGCCGCGCGCTGGTGAACGACCTGGATCTGCTGGTGGTCGGCCCGGACGGCAGGGAATATTTGGGCAACGATAAGGGGGGGGGCAGGCGGGACGACCGTAACAATGTGGAACAGGTGTTAATACCTCACCCCGCCAGGGGCACGTATACGATTATAGTGCGGGGCACGGATGTACGCCGGGGCATAAAACCCGCCTCACCGCCTGGCCAGGATTTCGCCCTGGTTTACGGCCAGCCCCTGGCCAAAAAGGTTATTGCCGGCGTGGATGAAAAAAGCCGCCGGGTGCGCTTTACCGACGGCACCGCGGCTACATTTCCCGAACAGGGACATATCGCCCTGGGCAGCAAAACCCCGCCCTGGACCATCAATCATGCCCTGCCCGGCGCGGAAGTTTATTTAGGTGACGGAAACCGCATTCTCTACCTGGTAGGCCGTGTCTGGCGGCAGAATGCGGCGGAACTGCTGCCCCTGGCCTCCGGAACTCTGATCCAGGAGGCCAGTCCCCGGGCGCGGGAAGGTGGCTTTTACCTGGACCGGCGGGCGGAAAGCCCCCTGTGGGTCAACGACAACCCGGCCGGTGTGCGGGATATTCCCCCGGGTGTCCGGCTGTGGGCTTCCATCAATCCCACCACCCAGATGGCCTGGCGGGCCTGGGCCTGGTTCCGGGAAGAGGAAGGGATTGTTGACCGGGTGGATGAAGAGCACGGGCAGATTTACCTGCTGGGGCGGCAGGAGCCCTACCGGCTGGCTGCCGGCGCCGCCTGCGCCTTTGATGACCGGCTGGCATCCGCCAGTCCGGAGGATTTGCCCTACGGTTACCCGGTGGCCGGAGATCCTTCCCAGCTGGCACCGGGGATGAGAGTACGGCTGATGCTTTCCCGGGGCGGGGATGAGGTGCTCTACCTGGCGGCACAGCGCACCCTGGCCGTAGGTACTGTGGAGGAGATGGATCCCGGCCGGAGCTGGTTGAAGCTGCAGGGGGCCGGGCGTTACCGGCTCATGTCCGGCCTTCCGGTAACCCTGGACGGGAGGGTAGCCTCCCCCGCCGATATCGCACCGGGTGACCATGTATGCCTGATTTTGGCGGGCGACCAGGCCGTATCCCTCGACGCCCACCGGCAGGTAATCTACGGGCAGGTGGTGTTTTATAAGGAAGAAAGCAACTCCATCCTCCTGGTGGACAGCAGGAATAAAATGCGCTCCCTGGCCGTTAACCCCGGCACCCTCTTTTTCCGGTGGGGCCGGCCCGCTGAGCCTTCTTCATTGCTGCCGGGAGAATGGGTGCGTGTAACCCCGGCCGGGGATGGGAGCAGCGCCCTGCGGGTGGATGTGGCCGGAGTGGCCGCCGGCGGCAACGCCCGGCTGGCCGGGCTGGACCCGGGCCGGGGAACGGTTAAATTCTCCGGTGATCAGGAAGGCCTGCTTTCCTTGCACACCCTGATCACCAAAAACGGCTATCCCGTGGGCGTGGAAGACCTCCTGCCCGGGGAAGAGGTGGAATTTGCCATTCTGGCCGGTCTCCAGGGGGAAACGGGGGTGGTGGCGGCCATCAAGGCCCGTTCCCGCGATGGAGTGCCGGCTCCCTCCCTGCAGGCCGCCTGGCGGCCCGAAGGCAACGGTTTTGTGGTGAAAGGTAAAACTTCAGCCGGCAAAATCTATATTTATCCCAAAGAGGGCGGGCCCGTGCCGGCCGCACCCGACGGCCGGGGCTACTTCGAAGCCCGGCTGCCCCGGAATGCCGGTGACACCATCCTGCTGGTGGCCGTGGACCGGCGCAACGGGGGCGTGGCTGGTGAATACCTGACCGTGCCCCTGGAAGCCCTGTTCAGCGACCTGCAGGGCCACTGGGCGAGAAAGGAAATCGGGGAACTGGCTCAACTGGGGCTGGTCGGCGGTTATCCCGGCGGGAAGTTTTACCCGGAAAAGACCATCACCAGGGCGGAATTCACCCTGATGGTGGTGCGGGTGCTGGGATGGGACGGGGGCAGCAGCGGTGCTTCCCCCGGAATTTCCCTACCCTCCGACCTGCCACCATGGGGGGAAAAAGGGCTCCGGGAGGCCCTCCTCCGGGGGATAGTTTCCGGCTACCCGGACGGAACCTTTAAGCCGGGCCGGCCGGTCAACCGGGCGGAAGCGGCGGCCGTCCTGGCCCGGGTGCTGCAGGTGACCGGCCTGGTTGGAGAGGGCGGGGAAGCCGGCAGCACCGGGGTAGGTCGCCATATACAAAACACAGGTACTTCCTCCGCCCACGGTGGTGCTTCCGGAGAAACGGGAGATGCAGCTTCCGGTGTGCAGCCCCGGCCCCCGGCCGCCCCGGGCGGTCCGGGTACCCCGGTTTCGGCAAAGACGAGCTCCTCGCCTTCTTACCAGGACTGGTACGCCGTACCGGCCTGGGCCCGCTCCGCCGTGGCCCTGGTTACAGCCTCGGAGCTAATGGGCGGCTATCCCGACGGGCGCTTCGGCCCGGTGGAGCCCCTCACCCGCGCCCAGGCGGCAGTGATTGTCTGGCGTTTGCGGACGTTGATAACAGCCTCCAGATGAGGCTTTTCTTTTTTTTGTTCCAATGTTAAAATTCGTAAAAGGAAAAGTTCACTCCATAAGGAATGTACCGTGGACGCAACGGCACAAACGCCGGGTTAAAAGGGGAGTTGAGAATGGAAGGTTTAACCATCCTGACGGACCGCCGTTACACCTATGAAGATTACTTGAAACTGGATGATGACCGTGATTACGAAATTATCGGGGGGAAACTGATTGTGGTACCCAGGCCCAGACCGCGTCACCAGAAAATTGTCTCCCGCCTGGTTACTGTGCTGGAGGGTTACTTGCGGCAAAAGCGTGCAGGGGAACTGTATTTAGACGTTGACGTGCTTTTCGGTGACCAGGTGGTTTCCCCCGACCTGGTGGTTATTTTAAAAGACCGTCTTTCCATTGTCCAGGAAACCAATATCAGCGGCGCCCCGGACCTGGTGGTGGAAGTTCTTTCGCCCTCCACGGCCAAGTACGACCGCAAGGAAAAAAGCCAGCTTTATTACGCCGGCGGTGTGCAGGAATACTGGCTGGTGGACCCGTCCCTGCAGCTTGTGGAAGTGTTCGTACGGGGGGAGAAGGATTGGAACCGCAGCGGGATTTACGACGAAGGGGAGACGCTGGTTTCCCCCCTGTTGCCCGGGCTGGAAATTGAACTGAAAGATATTTTCATGGAGTAGAGTAATATTTGTTTTCCCATAAAATTAATAGGGGTTAAAAACTTTTAGCCGCATCTTCCCCTGGCAACTTGAAGGGGGCACTTTTTTCATACAATACAGCGGGATCCAGATCAGCTCCGTTGGGCCAGGTTATGGTCCCGGCATCTGGGTCAACCTTGACCTGTTTGAAAAATGCCGGGTTCTTTAAGGGTTCAAAAACAGAACCTTTAATAAACGGCTTGATATCTATAATGCGATACTCGTCATTATCAAATTCAAGAATAAGGTGGTAATTTTTCAGAGGATAAACGCTCTTGACCTCGCGTAACATAAATTTTATCACGGTAGTCACCCCTTATTCAGGTGGATTAACTCGAAATAACGGTTCCCCGGCCTGTGCCCGCCTCCAGTTCTCCAGCAAAGCAGCGGATTCATTTCGGATCCAGGAGGCTGCTATTGACTGGATTCTACAAAAAAGTAACAGTAAATTAATTGTTGTCATTGGTAGCTAAACTTGTCGAGCATAAATTTATAAAAAAGTTCGGCCGAGGTTAAGCCGAACTTCTTTTATGCCGACCTTCTTGTGCCTTTCCCTGCTACTCCTGCAGCCACACCACCACTACCTGCCGGCCCGCCTCCTGGTCCCACGCGGCCAGTTGCTGTTCCAGGGACTTGATCTCCCGGTCCAGGGCGGCGATATCGGCTTCTTCGGTCATTTGGTTGCGTTTGGCTATGAGAGCCTGGTAACGGTCCAGGGTGGAGGCGAACTGCTGGGAAATGTCCTGGCTCTGCTGCTGCCGGTCCATCACCCGCCCCAGGCCGGATGCCGTGGCGGTGAATGGCCCGGCCTGTTCCACCGGAACCACAAAGCGCAGGATTTCCACCGTATGCCCATCCACCCGCTGCCGGCCGAAACTCTGGCAGCTGCTGTCCCCCGCTGCGGCCAGCAGTGTCTTTTTCGCCGCCTGCAGGTCGGCCACCTGCACCTTTAACAGCGTGCTTTCAATGGTGCGGGTCTGGTTCAGGAATACCCGCGGTTCAATGGAGGTGCCGGTGCCGGTTTTGTTAATTACAGGCTGTCCGGTATTGGCTGCGATAGCAACGCGCTGTTTACTGTCGCTTTGCCGGGGCTGTTCAGGCCGGCTCTTCTGTACTCCCCCGTTTGCGGCCCGGCCGGAAGCAGCCGGTTCCTTGGAACGATCGCTTTCTTTATTTGCCTTATCGACCCCGTTCCGGTGCTCGCCGGGCTGGTTTTCCTGTCCACCGGGGGTTTGGGTTTCCCGGGGGCCGTTGTTTAAATTTGCTTGCACATCCTGACCAGGCTTATCCGCATTTGCAATAGTGCCACCCTTGCCCGGGGCCTGCCCGCTCCGGCCGGTGTTATCCACCACCACGGGCGAACTGTTTAACACCTCCGGTGGCCACCAGTGGCGGGCGGCAAAGCCGGCGGAACCCGCCAGCAATATGATCACCGCAGCCGCTGCCGCCACACCTTTGCGCCAGGCGCCGGAAAGCTCCTGCCACCAGCTTCCGGGCGTCCATACTCTCCGGGTGGCGTCCTTTCCCCGCCCGGCTCCGGGCAGCGGGCCGGCGGGGATAATTGCCGCCTTCCGCTGCTTGCCGGAGGCGGCCGCCCCGGCCGGTATACCTGTACAATCCGCCGCCAGTTGGGAACCGGCAGGGGTATCGCCTGCGCTGCAGGCCGCCTTACCGGATAGGGATTCCTTCAGGCGGGACATTACCTGTGCGCTGAATCCTTCCGGCGGTGCCACCGCTCTGGACATGCCCATCAACGCCATGGTTATGGCCTGCCACTCGGCCACTTCCCCGGCACAGGCCGGGCATTCCCGCAGGTGTTCCTGCAGATAGCGGGCTTCTTCATTTGCCAGCTCCCCGTCCAGCCAGGGGTAAAAAAGTTGTCTTGCCTCCCGGCATTTCATGGTGTTCACCTTCTTGTCGCGCATCCCCCTGCCCCGGAAAGGTCACTCACCTGGTCCGGCCTGCGCCGGCACCTTCTTTTAAAACTACCGCCGGCCCGTGCTTGTTTTTCCCGCCCGGCAACGCCATTCCCGCTTCGCAGGCCAGGGCGGATACTCTTTTTTTCAAGGCATCACGCGCCCGGTTCAGCCGGGACTTCACCGTGCCCAGGGAAAGATCAAGCATCCGGGCTATTTCGTCATAGCTGTAGCCTTCTACTTCGCGCAGGATGAGCACGGCCCGCTGCTCGGCGGGCAGCTCCTTCAAGGCCCTGCCCACCAGGCCCCGGAACTCCTTTTCCTCCAGTTCCTCCTCCGGGTCGCCGGCAGCAGCCGCCACCTCCCGGGTAACTTCCCCGTCACCGGTATGTACTGGTTCGTCCAGTGAAATAAGGGTCACATTACCGCGCCGCCGCTTCATGTTCAGCCAGAGGTTGACGGTAATGCGGTGCAACCAGGTGCCGAAATCCGCCTCAAAACGGAAACCGTCCAGGGAGCGGAACGCCCGGATGAAAACCTCCTGGGCCAGATCCTGGGCATCGGCATGGTTGCCGGTTAGCTGGTAGCTCAGGGTGTATACCCTTTGCTGGTACATCTGCACCAGCTGCTCAAAAGCCACCAGGTCCTGTTCCTGGGAACGCTGGATCAGGTGTTTGACGGCATCCAATGGGAAGCCACTCCTGCAGATGCCCCAAACCTCACCTTACTTTTTAGACACCTTTTCACGGCCAAAAGTTCCGGCCGGCAAAGGGTTTTGGGGCAAAAATACTTAATATTTATACGCGATGATAGATTATTTTTAGAGGTAATTCTCCTGCCATTACTTACCGGATGTCGCAGGAAATTACCTCCATGCAGGGTACATTACGGTTCTATTTCATACTATTTCATATATAATACCATGTTCCCTCCCACCGGGGCAATTGGTTAACTATAAAAACAATAAATATGATTAACCATGAAAAATATCCTGATTGCGGATTGGTGACGGAGGAAAATCATAGAAACAATCGAAATATATCTTCCGGCAACGATTTTGGGGGAAGGAGATGAATGTATTGAAGTTTCGTGAAGCCATTGCCACCATTTTGACCGCCGTGCTGCTGCTGGCGGCTGCGGCCGGACCGGCGTCCGCGAGCCCTCTGCCTTTGCTGCCCGGCGCTAAGGGCGGGAAGAATGCGGTACCGGCGCCCTATGTGCCGGGCGAGGTGATCGTCAAGTTCAAGCCGGGTGTCAAGGCGGCAGAAGCCAAAAGCCGGCTGTTTACCGCCCACAAGGGGCTGGGCCTGGCAGAAAAGAAGGCCCTGCCCAGCGGCGCTTCCGTTTTCAAAACGGACGAGGACGTGCCGGAGGCCATAGAGGCCCTGAAGAAAGACCCCCAGGTGGAATATGCACAGCCGAACTACATCTACCGTCCATGCCAGGTAAACGATCCGCTGTTTGAGCGGCAGTGGGGCCTGGTGGATGAAGTCTATGGAACAAAGGTTTCCCGAGCCTGGAATTATACCATGGGAGACCCGGGCGTTGTCGTCGCGGTCATTGACACCGGGGTGGATTATAACCATCCCGACTTAAAAGGCAATATGTGGCATGATCCAGTTTCGGGAGCGCCGGGATACGATTTCTTCAACAACGACGATGATCCCATGGACGATTTCGGCCACGGCACCCACGTGGCGGGGATCGTTGCGGCGGTTGCAAACAACAATAAGGGCATTGCCGGGACGGCCCCGGGTGTGCGGATTATGGCCCTAAAAGCGGCAGACGCCTACGGCTCTTTTACCACTGCTGCCATTGTGTCAGCCATAGATTATGCGGCACGCCACGGGGTGAAAGTGGTGAATATGAGCTTTGGTTCCTGGCCCTCGGATGATCCTCAGAACCCTACCAAATATTTCGATCGCGCTCAATATGATGCCATTGGCGCGCATCCTGACATTCTTTTCGTGGTTGCATCCGGGAATGAAGCCAATAATAACGATGAGTTCCCCGTTTACCCGGCCTGTTACGATCGCCCGAACACTATCTATGATGAAACCACGTACAAATGGGTGACACTGCCGGCATTGCTAAACGTCATTTCCGTTGCGGCTCTGGCTCCGAACGGCAGTATGTCATCTTTTTCGAATTTCGGTACTCAATCAGTTACCCTGGCCGCCCCGGGGGAAGGCATTTTAAGCACCGTGCCCACCTTTGACGGTGCCGGTGTGGCCCTGGCGGTTTATGACGAAGTCTATGGAGATAGGGTGATGTTGTGGGGCTTCGGCGCGGAGGCCCTGAGTACAGCCGGTGCGGTTTATGACAGTGTGGTGCGGGCTATATACAACTTCCTGGGCATAACCCCTGAGGAAACAAAAAACAAACCCCTGCTGGTGGTGGACGATGATCAGTCGGGTGAAGAAATAAATACGCCATATGGCTCGTTAACTCTGCCCGACGTAAGCAACTTGTATCTTAACGCCCTCTCCACGGCAGGCTACGTTTACACAACCTGCCGGGTAGCTTCCGGTGGAGATTGTCCTCCGGTGGATGCGGCGGCCTATGCGGGCGTGCTCTGGTTCACCGGCCTGGCGCCGGGGAGCGCCTGGCACTGGGATGGGAGCTCTGGATTGGTTGTTGACAGCCCGAACCTGACGGTGAACGACCGGGTCTACCTGGCTGGCTACCTGGAAAACGGGGGCAGGCTTTTCTTAAGCGGGTGGGCTGCAACTGCCGGTGCCGGGGATTTTGTGAATGATTATCTTCATGCTCAAATGACCGGTCAATCGTACAACCTGCTGGCCGCCGAGGGCCTGGCAGAACCGTACGAGGGGGTTTCTTATGACTTTGCTTTTCCCGCATATTTCTCCCTTTTCCTGGTGGATTCACCTGCAGCGAAAATTGCCTTGCGCCCGCAGCCTTACGCTTCCTGGGACGGCACCTCCATGGCCGCGCCTTTTGTTTCCGGCGGGACGGCGCTGGCCCTGTCCCTGCGCAATAACCTCGGCCCTGCCGAGCTGATAAAAATATTGAAGGATAATGTAACTACTTTAAGTTCCCTGAACGGATTGGTATCCTCCGGCGGCACGCTGAACCTGGAGAAGGTCCTCACCCACGTTAACACCCTGCCTTCGTCTACTGGTGGCAGTGGTGGCGGAGGAGGCGGCGGTGGTGGCGGCGGCGGTGCTCCGGCCCCGCAGCCGAAGGTCGAACCTGCTCCGGGAACTGCGGAACTGAAAGCCACGGGTGAAGCCCAAAAGACGGAAGTTTTAAACGGCCTGGTGTCCATCGACATTCCCGCCGGTGCACTGCCCAAAGATGCCAGCCTCACCGTTGCGGTGGCCACGGAAACTCCGGCCGGTGCCCCTGCCGGAGCTATAGCGGCAAGCCCGGTGCTGAGCTTCCAAACTTCCGCGCCCCTGGCCAGACCGGTGAAGGTCGGCATCAAATACGATTCATCCAGGCTGGGAAGCCTGGACCCGCGAATGCTTCAGGTTTTCCGGCAGAACGACGACGGAACCTGGGTGGCGGTGGGCGGCAGGCTGGACCGGGAAAAGGGAGCCGTGGTGGTGGAACTCAGCCACTTCTCCAGCTACGCCGTCTTCGCCCTCAAAAAGACCTTTAATGACGTTGCGGCCCACTGGGCGCAGAAGGACATCGAGCTTATGGCTGCCCGGGGAATTACCGGCGGCTATGAGGACGGCACTTTCCGGCCCGGGAAGCCGGTAACCCGGGCCGAGCTGGCCGCGCTGCTGGTGAAACTCCTGGGCCTATCCGAAATGCGGCCGGAATCTCCCACCTTTGCCGACGTTGAACCGTCCGCCTGGTACTACGGGGCGGTGGAAGCGGCCGCCCGGGCCGGGCTGCTTGCGGGTGACGGGCGCAACTTCCGGCCGGACGCCACCCTCACCCGGCAGGAGATGGCCGCCGTGGCGGTACGCCTGGCCGGACTGACCGGCAGTGCTCCTGCGGCCAACTTTGCCGACGAGAAAGAAATAGCCCCCTGGGCGCGGCAGGCGGTGGCCGCCGCTTATGCCCGCGGCCTGATGCGGGGCGTGGGTGACCGGTTGTTTGCACCCGGGTCCATGGTAACCAGGGCGCAGTGCGCCACGCTTCTGGCCCGCCTGGGTGACCGGCTGGGACTCTTCGAGGAAGCCGTCACCCTGGAAGGCAGGCTCGTGATGAGCACCGTCGAGCGGCCGCACTATGAGCTGCTTGTGGGAGGCAGGAACTACGTTTTACTCGAAGACCGTTCGGATCAGGTTCTCTCCCTGTGGCTCAAGGCCCACCTGGACCGGAATATACGGGTTAAGGGTTACCTCGTCCCGGGACCCAACATCTACATGCGCGGTCCGGTCCTGCGGGTGATCGATGCCGGTTCAACCAGTCTGTAAGGAAAAGGGGCGGGTTTTCCGCCCCCAAAAATTTCTATATTGCTGTGTTCCGGTGGTTGTTGCATGCGTTCTCTCATGATAAGATTAAATTATAACAGGTGCGGGCAACTTTAATTTGACGGAAGCCTCCCCTGAAAGGATGTGTTGCCTTTGAGCACGGTGGCCAAAAAGCTCAGCGCGCTGGAAAAGGCCATGATGGAGCTGGCCTCGATATGCTAAGGCCGGTGCAGCAGGAAAAGGCCGCCCGGGAGCAGGATAAATGATCAACCAGCGCGCTGGCATCATCGAAAAGGCAGCCGGGCAGCTAAATTTCCACGCCATGCCGGCGGATGTTTTCCCTCAGTTCCGGCCCGGCCGCTTCCATCAACACCAGGTCCACGGAAAAAGGTTCCGCTGCCGCCAGTACATCGGCATAGAGCCGCCAGAAATCCGCCTCCCGGGGCAGGCCCGCCACAGCCAGGTCGATGTCCGAATGCTCGTCAAACCGGCCGCCTCCGGCCAGGGAACCGAAAAGCCAGACCCGGCAGCCGCCATGCCGGCGGACTACACCGGCGGCCCGTTTGGCGGCGGCCAGGGCCAGCTCTTTTCTTTGAGCCAGTTCCTTTTTACGCTGCTCCCGCCTTTTTAAAAGCCCGGCCCGCATTTCAGCCAGATCCTGCTCACTATAGGCCATGGGGATCACCACCGTTTTGTTCCCTGTCGTCCGCCTCCGCCAGCATATCCAAAAAGGAATTAATTGTCCGCTGAAAATGTTCCACCGTATCCGGCATGGCTTTAACCAGGGATTCCATGCGCTCCCACTCCAGATCAAAACCGTAACGGTGGCGAAAACGGTGGCGGAAGCTCAAAAAAGGGGCCAGCTCACCGGCCAGTTCGCTGGTTATTACCGGGGGGCGAATCCCCTTCAAAGGCAGGGTCATTTGCTCCAGCAGCAGCCTGTGCCAGCTTTCACTTTTGGGAGCGGTCCTGTCTATTTCCTTGGCGATATGCAAAAAAATCTTTTCGCACCCGGAATAAAAATCGTGCAGAATAGAGCCGAGGGCGCGCAGGATGATGGTGTTTTTTACCGGCCTGTTTTTATAGGGCTTTAGCGTCTTTTGCAGTTCCTCGCTCAGCCGTTCCAGTTGCTGTAACTCCAGGCGGATGCGGGATTCCAGTACAAGGAGTTCGGCAGTCACCATAAAACACCTCTTGAAACAATATTATATCACCAATCGCTCCGGGCCGTTAACCGATATCAGCACCGGGATTTACGGCCTTTATAATTGCTTCCCGGACCACTACCTGGTAAAATGAAGATGGTGATATAGATGACCGGCGGCATGCCAAAAACTCCCCGCTCCGTATGTAGAAAAAATAAGGACGCTGGATGAATATGCCCTGGGCATGATTCTGGACAACATCTTTGAAATCAACAGCCTTTCCGAGCTGGAGGAATACCTGTAAAGGGCACCTGCGTAAAATCCGTGGCGTTTTACCTGTTGATGTTGGCCTGGTGGAGGAGGTTTATATGGGACTCGATGTATTCGCCATATATCCCCTGCAAGAACCTGTTTCCGAAAGAAGGCTTAATAAGGCAATAGTGGCCCCTGATGAATTATTTGAGGGGATCGTTCTCAAAGGTTCAGGTCGCGCCGGAAGCTCTTTTCGCGGCCGCCCTTATGAAGACTATGTCGTTGAAGTAACGGGAAATTCTTTATACTTTTTTTACACAGCTCCTGATGAAGTGAAAAAAATGGCAGAAAAGCTCGAATCCGGGGCAGAAGAAATAAGCGACGAAGATTTAAAGGAACTCGAGTTGACAAGGGAAGATGTCCGGAACCTCGCCCGCTGGTTTAAAATTGCGGCCGCTAACGGTTTCGCTCTGCACGGTTCATTCTAAGGTTTTCATTGGTCGCATCATTATTTACAGGTCAAGAAAAAGCCCGGGGATTACAGCACCAGCCCTTCAGGCAGGCGGAATATTTCTTCCCCGTTGGCGGAGAAACCGGGAAGAAGGGGAGAGCTAAGTGTATCTTCCGGGCCGTACGCGCCGGCCAGAAGCCACCCCTTTTCCCCCGCACTGAATATTTCCACGGTCTGGGCGGAAGGATCCACCACCCAGTACTCCTTCACGCCGTGTTTCAGGTAGAGCCTGCTTTTTTCCAGCCGGTCGCGGCGCCCCGAGGCCGGTGAGAGAACTTCCACCACCAGATCCGGCGCGCCTTTCAAACAATTTTCAGTGAGCAGGTCAAAGCGCTCCCGGGAAAGATAGAGGACGTCCGGCTGTAGAACCAGGTTGTCGGCCAGCACCACATCGAAAGGCGCAAATAATACCAGCCCCATGTTGTGCTTATCTACGTAGGCCCGTAATAGCCCGCCGACGTTGGCCGCTATGTACTGGTGCAAAAAACCGGGCGAAGGTGTCAAAATCAGTTCCCCCTCGATCAATTCGTACTGCCGCCCGTCGTCGATTTGCAGGTAATCGGCGTAAGTCAGTGTTCCCCGGAGGGAAGATTCCCTGGGTGCTGTCCCGGTCACTGAAATCACTCCCCGCCTTTCTATTCCCTTTGCCATTCTTGAACCTCCCCCCACTAAAGTGGGAGGATTCCGGGTTTTACTTCCCGTGAACTTCGTGCCTGCCCCGGGTACGCGGTCGTAGAAGTCTCTGGGCCGTAGGCCCGACTGCATACCGGCGGGAGATGGACCTGCCGTGACGAATTACGCCGTATCTTACCGGGTGCAAGCAGCCAGCGGGTTCGTGCCTGATCCACTATACCACCACGCAATTACCTCCACTAAACTGCGTCCGTTAACCCGATACGTCAAGACTCCTGGGTAGAGCGTAGTGTAGGTGGCATGGACGCCCTCCCGTTGCCGGGAAGGTCTTCCGGACAGGTTTGGAACCCGCCCGGCACGAGATAAAATCTTTATGAGCAGTACTTGAGCCGGAACGCAGTCCCGATTCCCAAACTGCCCACAAAGTCGGAATTTATGTCGCGCACTCCGCAATTAGTACACTTCGCCAGGTCGACACCTTTTACTTCCTTCCCGTCCCGGCCCTTGTTGTACCGCCGGATGGTTAACATCCCGCAGTACGGACACCGGGCAGAAGTGTTTTTAGCCGGCACCCGGCAGGTGACTATGCCTTCGTGCAGTGCCTTGTAGCGCGTGTACCGGAATATCCGGCCTTTTACCCAATAGTTAAACTTCTGGTTCAGGTAGTGAGATTTGGTACCCTTCTCCGGCTTTAAATCATCTAAATACTCGAAAACAATAATTTTGGCCCCGTGATGTTCAGCAAAATCCACGATTTCCCGGGATACCCGGTGAGCTATGTCGTCGTTCAGGTTGGATACTTTGTTCCATAAATCTTTGGCAAACCGCTCACCTTCGGGAATAACCCCGGCTTGCATTTGCAGGTTGACTATCTTCTCCAGGTACCGCTTCCTAAGGTGGTTGTCCTTCGCGCCGGAGATGAACTTCGCCGCGTAGACCCTGCCTTTGGTATCCTGGATGGTCATCACCGCGTGGCGCTTTATGCCCAGATCGACCAGACAGATTTTAAGAGAGGGGTCCTTAACGAGTTTCTCAATCTTTTTCAGGTTTAATTTTGCCACCCGCACAATAGGTACGTGCAGCTCCCAGCCGGTCGGTTTTTTCACCAGCATGGGAGAACCTGCGGCGTAACCCGGAGGGACGACAAACGGCTGCAAAAGCGCAATTTTCCGGTAAGTGTAAGACCTGCCGGTGAACATTTTGAGCATTATATGGTGGGAATCTTCCCACTTGTACTCGGTGCCGTAGTAGGACAACCAGCAGTTGTCGTCCTCCGGATATTGCGGCGGACGCTCCGTAAACTCAATGGGTTTCTTGCCTGCGGCGATGCGCCTGGCATTCCTCTCTTCGTGCTTGCGCTTTCTCTCCTCCCACTTTTCGTAGCCGGTTCTCCATGCCAGGGCCTTGCCGTGGGCCTCGGCGATGGCGTTCCTCCGCAAGCCGGAGGGGAAATTGGGAAATTCTTCGTCGAAAGGATACTCCGCATTCGGGTTGTCCTCCGTCCTGTGCGTCAGATGCTCCGCCATCTTGAGCCACTGGCTGTGTCCGATTATCTCCTGGTGTTCCTGAAACACCTGAAGATAATAAGAAACCACCTGCCGGTACTGCATAATAGTACAGGCGGCCTGTTCCTCTGCGCTGGCCGGCATAAGCAGGTTGTACCGGAATGTTTTTATGAACCCGCGCAGGTGCGGCATTTTTAATCGCCTGCCTTTTGGTTTTCGATGTACTTCTTGACTGTCTCTTCGGAGATGTGCCCGACGGTACCCACATAGTAAGAAGGATTCCAGAGGTGCCCGCCCCAGAGTTGCTTTTTCAGCTCCGGGTGCTTTTTGAACAGGAATCTGGCCGAAACGCCCTTGAGGGCTTTGACCATGTCGGCAATCAGGTGGTTGGGCGTGGCGGTCACAAATAAGTGCACGTGGTCGGGCATAACTTCCATTTGCTCGATAGAAAAATTGTTGTCGCTGGCAATGTGTAAAAACAACTCCTTGAGGTCTTCCGCTATTTGACCGGTCAGAACAGGTTTCCGGTACTTGACACACCAAACGAAATGGTAGCCGATCTGGAATACACTGTTGCGGTTACGTTGGAGTTCCATGATAAGTATTCCTCATTATTAAATGTTTCTTCTATTGTAACATATGCGTAATTGGTAAGCAACGATAACCGAGGAAAAATTTAGCCGTGCCTAACTCCCCACTGAAGTGGGAAGAATGCGGCACGGCAGATCTTCGAAATGGTTTCTTCAATCCAGACGATCCAGGGAAGATGCGCACCGACTGCGTTGAACAGGCGGCGGTCGCCCGTGACCAGCTTTACGTTTCTGGATGCGGCCAGGACAAACGAGACGTAACAATCAAAGTAAGAGTTCAAAATAACACGTTGGTATCAAGCATTACTCGCACAGTCAATCTCCCGCCGGGTAAAGTTTCTTGATCAGTTGTTCCCGCACGGCCTCGACCTCCCGCTCCAGATCTTCTCTGGTATATCCTTTCTGGCGGGCTTCGGCTTCCAGCTCCTCCAGAAGACTATCCAGGGGAAACACAGGTTCCAGAACCACTCTGCCCCTGTCAGCATACACCCGCAGTTTGGTTTTGGGCGTGAGACCCAGGGCATCGCGGATGGGTTTGGGAATTGTCACCTGACCTTTAGGAGTTGGAGATACGAACTCCACATGCATCTCTCCTTTGGTGGTTTTCTTACTATAGTCTAGCATGAATTCATAGAGTAAACAATTAGGAAAGAAGGTGCGCAACCCGGCTCGCGGTCGCGGATACCACCAGGTCCACCAGTAGTCCTGATAACATCTTCGTGTATCATCGACGAACTTTAAAAACATATCCCTTGACGCGGACTATTTGGCAATCGATGTTTGCATAGTGCCGGCGGCCCTCGAAAAAAATTTTTTTCTCCCGGGTGGAACTTTTTCATCCTTCCAGTTGTCTAACTAACCAGGTAACCGAGGAAGGCCCGTCCAGTGCAGGAGGAATTCTGGGTGGCGGTGTAGAATATACCTTCCCCGGTGAGTCGCTGGTTAATGAGGGTGCCACTGCACCCGGAGGAACAGAGTGGCAGCACGCAACGCAGCCCGGACGCACCAGGAGATGGGAAAACGGAAAAGGGGGGATGGACGGCAGGAAAAGCCCTTGCCAGGTAAGACGTGGAAAGAAATCAACAAGAAACACTTTCTAAAGGAGGTTAAAACTGGATGCGTAAATCCAGGAAACTGATTGCCATCCTGGCCACCCTGGCCATGCTGGCAACCCTGCTGGTGCCGATGGTCGGACCGGCGGCGGCGGCGACAACCTATGGCGTCAGCACTGTAATGCCGGTTTCTGCTGGTCAGGACAACACGCTATCAACATATCTGCAGATCTCGATGGATACGACTACGGCACTCGCCTCTACGGGAAGTAAGGTTGTCTTCTCGCTACCGTCCAGTCCGTCCGGTTTCGCACTGAAGCTGGATACAGCAAACATAAAAACCACCGGTGCATTCGCAGCGAGTGATGTGGGTATTACGCCTTCTACTATTAACACTACCCCTGCTTCTGAATTCACTGTGACTCTTAGCGGGCCTACTAATACGACCACCACGGCTACGACCAGCACCATTAGCATTCCTATCACGATGCTGAGGGTTCCTGGAGGAGCCACCGGGGACATTAAGCTCACCGCCTCCGCGCCGCCCGGCTCGGTCTTCTCCAACGGCGAGATCGTGATCGCGACTGCCGGCTCCGGGCAGGTGACCCTCGCGGCGGAGAGTGTCGAGTCGATCAGCTCCGACGCTGATCAGAAAATCGGGGTAATCGACATCAAGGAAAATATGGGCGGGGCGCTCAAGGATTCCGGCAGCGACGCGGCCGTGAAGCTGACTCTCCCGCCAGGGTTCACATGGGATACTTCGGCTAGTTATCAACCCAGTGTGAGTGCGACGTGGGGTAATCTTGGTATCTCCGCCGTAAGTACAAATCCGAGCACACCACCCACGAACAGTCTGTACTTCACGACGGGCAATAGCGGCCGCGAGCTGGCCATCCACGTGCCTTCGGGTGCGGCTTCGACTCAGGCCACCTTCCTCAAGCTGACGGCTTACATCAATGTTGACGAGAGCGTGGCCAAGAAGGGTGACGTTACCATCACAATCAGCGGTGCGGCTACCGTGTCTCCGTCGTCCTTGGTGGTTGCCAAGTATGGTGAGTACGGGCTGAGTGTCAGCGCACTTACGTCTCCTGACTTGGTGGCAGGTAAGGCTGCTCAGAAGATCGGTAAGTTCCAGGTCGCTGAGGGCTTAAAGGGTAGCCTGATCAAGGACCGGACCATCACCCTGACCCTGCCGGATGGTGTGAAGTGGGCGGCCAAGCCGGTCATTGACGCCAGCGCATCCACTCTGGCAGGTATCGATCAAAGTGCAGTCGATAACAGCTGGCAGGCCGTAGGTTCCGATGGGCGTACCATCAAGGGTACCATTAAATTCACGGGATCTGCGACCTCCACGACTGACGCAGCGACGCTGGTGTTTAAGGACGCGAAGGTTACTGTGTCACCCGCATTCGCCGGCAATCTTGACGTTACTGTTGGCGGCAGCCAGGGCCTGACCGGTACCATCACAGTCGGTAAGGTTGCTGCCGGTGTGAATGTTAAAGCTTCTTCTACACCGGACGTCAAGATCGGCCTCAGCGATCAGGCAACGGGAGATGTCTCTATCACTGAAGTGGCCGCTAGCAACATCAACAGTACTATAACTTACACCAAGGATAATGCTTCACTCGGAACTGGCACAGTTGATAGTGATTCAAGTAATACCCAAGCTCAGATTGTTCTTGAGTTACCTTCGGGCGTGACCTTCAGCAGCACACCCGCTGTCAGTGTAGTGGAGGGCGATCTGCAGATTGACACGCCTAAGACTCAGAACGACAGCCGCGAGTTGGTAATTCCGGTCAAGAGCACGAGCACCAAGCCGTCCACAATCAAGATCAGCGGGATTAAGTTGACGGTCGACCGTACCGTCCCAGAAGGAGTACTGGTGCTGAAGGTTAAAGGCACGGCCGTGAATGAAACATTGGATTCGAGCGGTAAAGATACGTACTTCCCCGGGGCTACGACGGTTGCCAAGGCGATCATAGCCAATTGCGTCACGCCCGCCCCCGGTGAGCAGAAGTCTACCGTGGTCTTCAAGGTCGGCGACACCAAGTTCACCGTGAACGGTGTGGAGCAGACCATGGATGTGGCCCCGTACGTGAAGAACGGCCGGACCTACGTCCCCGTGCGTTACTCCGCCGAGGCCGTGGGTGTGGCTCCTGAGAACATCCTCTACAGCGGCGGCAAGGTGACCCTGCTCAAGGGTGATAAGGTCGTGCAGTTCACCATCGGCAGCAACGTTATGCTGATCAACGGCGTGGCCGTCACCATGGACGTCAAGGCCGAGGTCACTAACGGCCGGACCATGCTGCCCTTCCGCTGGGTTGCCCAGGCCCTGGGTGCCAGTGTGGATTGGGACCCGAACAGCCAGGCCGTCACCATGACCCTGTAAGCTTCTAAAGCAAGCCGGGCTGGAACTCCTGACGATTCCAGCCCGGTTTTTTCTTTTGCTGATTTTTACTTGTCGGTTACAACCATTCGAAGCTCTGAACCACGATTATTCCCTTTTCCTTCGCCCTTTTCACAACTCAGTGGGAACTGAAAACGGCAAGGATGGCGGTGGTCGGCTTGAACACGTTAAGGGACACCCGCGGCGGTAAGATGCAGCGGGCATGGCGAAAAGCGGGTGCAGGGGAGGGACCGGGTACGTGTAAAGGGCGCCGGCTGGGGAGGGTACGGGATAATTACGGGATGAAGGTGACGGTTAAAGGTACTCCTCCAGGTCGGAGAGAGTGTTTATTTCAAAGATGTTTTCCAGGATCAGCCCCAGGGCGTATTCATCCAGGGACTTGATTTTATCCACATAATGGCGGGGCACTTTCTTGAACTTTTTGTGCAAAAGCTTCAAAACACTCTCCCTGAGGGTTTCCTGCCGGCCTTTTTCCATGCCCTTCTCAATGCCTTGCTGTATTCCCTTTTCGACACCCTTTTTGAAAATCCGCTGATAACCGGCCGATTCTTCGATATTCAGCATGGTTTCTACCTCCCGGAAGATTTGTTCGATAATTTTCTTTTCAAAGTAAAGGCCGGCAAATATCTCCGCCCGCAGGAGCGTTTTTCTTTTTTCCTCCGAGGTGGCGGGAGCCTGCACAATATCCAGCACGCATTCTCGTAACCAATTTGATTTTAACAGATACGGCAATGGGTGGCAACACAATCTGCCCGCCCTTTTTGTCCTTGCTGGTTTCCCTGACCATTGCTTGCCCCTTGGAATGATGTGAAAATCATGGTCCCCGAGGACGAAAAAACCTTGACTGCACCTGTTTGCCAGGGGTATACTGGGGGTGAAAATTAGTTAAACGGTTTAACAATAATTTAACAAGTTTAAAACCGGACAGGAAAAAGGAGGGCTGAAACTTGGGCCGCATTCTCACAGTGCTTATCCTCATAGCTTCTTTGCTCGTTCCACCCTATGCCTGGGCCAAAGAGCCGGCGACGCCCGAGCTGACCCTGAACCAGGCGGTAGCCCTGGCGCTGGCGCACAGCGAATCGGTGAAGAAGGCGGAAAAGGATGTGGACCGTACCTACGAATGGCGCGTATACAGGTCGGAACAACTGGATTACACGCCTCTGGAACCCCCGGGCAACCCGAAGGTGGAAATAGCCTGGAGCAACCTTCTGACCGCCGACCTGACCTGGCGCATGTCCAAGAAAAGTTTGACCGCCGAGCAGGACGAGGTGGCCCTGGACGCGTGCAAAAAGTACTGGGATGTACTGAAGGCGCATGAAAAGGTGCGGGCGGCGGAAGAAGGATTGAAAAAGGCCGACTGGGAGCTGCGCAGGGCGCGGGCCAATTTCCAGGTGGGGATGATCCCGCAGGCCGCCCTGGTGGCGGCGGAAGCACAGATGGCCCAGGCTAAGGCAGCCCTGGAAGCGGCGAAAAACGATCTCGATAACGCCTATGCCTCTTTCAACCGGCTGGTGGGTCTGTGGCCCCAGGACCGTCCGGTGCTGGTGGACGGGGTGAACTTTAATCCGCTGCAGGTGTCCGACGTGGAAACCGAGGTGGGCCGGATAGTGGACGAGAGCCCCACCGTCTGGCTGGCCAATGAAAAGGTGACGCTGCAAAAGTACCTTGAGGACATGATGTTTTACACCGGTGAATACCGGCCATATCAGGCGAGAAAAATCGAGGTGGAGCAGGCCGAGCTGGATGCCGCCAGCGCCAAGAAGATGCTGGAAGAGGTCACCCGGTCCCTCTACTACAAGGCCAAAAGCCTGGAAGAATCCTACCAGGCCCTGCAGGAGGGGGTAAAAACCGCCGAGGAAAACCTGCGGGTGACGAAGGTGAAATACGACGTGGGTATGGCCACCCGGGCCGAGGTGGCGGCCGCCGAGGCAGCCCTGGCAGAGGCGAAACAAAAGGCGCTGGAAACAGCCTGCCAGCACGCCTACCTCAAGCTGGCCTTTGAAAAGCCCTGGGCCTACATCAGCCTGGCCGTCGCCGGTAGTGGGGCAAGCGGCAGCGGTTCTCCGGGAAATGCTCAGGGTTAGCCTGGCAGTGATGAAAAGACCCCTGTCCTCTAAAAGGGCAGGGGTTTATAGCTTGGGGTTAACGGTTGTAAACAGCCAAAAGCGAACCGCCGATTCCTAAAAATTTCATTTCTTCAACTTCCACAACTAATTTTTCTTTTCTTCTAAGGTAAGTAATCCTCCAGATCAGCCAGGGTGTTTATTTCAAAGATTAACAGATACGGCAATGGGTGGCAATATAATCTGCCCGCCCTTTTTGTTCTGGGACAAGGTGGCCCTGGACGCGTGCAAAAAGTACTGGAATGTATACAACGCCTATGCCTCTTTCAACCGGCTGGTGGGCCTGTGGCCCCAGGACCGCCCGGTGCTGGTGGACGGGGTGAACTTATCGTTCCAGGATTAGATTCTTAATAACCACATCTTTTTCTGTTGACAGGGTCTTCCTCGCATACATATACTTAACTTAGTGAATTTTTTGCAACGTTAAATTTTTTAACGGGAAGGGTGACGGGGGTGAACAACCAAAAGTTGTCCGCCTGCCTGGACAGGCTGGAAGATGTTTTCAACCAGGTGGCCAGGCGGCTTCACGCCGAGCTGGACCACCACCTGCTGGAAGGTTTGACCGGCAACCAGTTCTGGGTGCTCAAACGTATCCTGCGCCGGGGGCGTATGAGCGTGTCCGAGGCGGCCGAGGACATGGGGGTATCACTGAGTGCCATTACTGCGCTGGTGGACAGGCTGCACCGGGCCGGTTTCGTGCAGCGCCGCCGGGACGAGGGCGACCGGCGGGTGGTATGGCTTGAACTGACGCCCAGGGGGGAGGAGGTTGTGCGCTCGTGCGTGGCCGCCAAGCGGCGGGTCATGGAGAGATATTGGGGTCAATTGCCGGAGGAAGACCTGGAGCAGCTGGTATGCATTTTAGAAAAATTACTGGTGATTACTAGCCGCGAGGGTTCACCGGGCGGATGTCATTAGGTCATTCACAGAATAAGACGAAAACTTTAATCTATTTCAGGGTGGGGAGAGTGCAGAAGGTGAAGTTAAACAGGCTTATTCTGCGGGATTGTAAAGACAGGGTCCAGTTACATAATGGCCTGCCTGCAAAACGGGCAGGCAGGCACAGGCCTGCATCCGTCAGGCCGGCATCACGCTTGAGCATGTTTTTGCTGGTAATGTTTCTGGTTGGACTGCTGCTGGCTGCGGGCTGTGGCTCAAAGCAGCCGGCCGGCAATCAGGCGGCGGCCGGTGCTTTAGCAGTCAGCACGCAGAAGGCGGAACCGGGGACGCTGGACAATGTTCTCATTTTCAGCGGTAAGCTGGAGGCGCTGCAGTCGGCCGATGTGGTTTCTAAAGTGCCCGGCAAGGTGGCGCAGGTACATGTGGATGTGGGCGACCGGGTGAGCGCCGGACAGGTGCTGGTCACCCTGGAAAATAAAGATCTGGCCGACCGGGTGGCTCAGGCGGAGGCAGGGGTGAAGCAGGCTTCCGCGGCCCTGTCCCAGGCGGAAGCAGGTCTGAAGTCGGCCCAGGCCAACCTGTCCAATGCCCGGGCCAATTATGCGGTGGCCGAGGCCAACTACAAGCGGGCTCAGGAGTTGCTGGCTACCGGGGCTATTCCCCAGGCCACCTTTGAAACCCAGTACGAACTTCCCTACAAGCAGGCGAAAGAGGCAGCAGAAGGTACTGCCCCCGCCCAGGTGGAACTGGCCCGGGCACAGATAGAGCAGGCCCGGGCGGCCCTCTCCAGTGCCCAGGTGCAGCTGGCCCTGGCCCGGCAGGCCTACGAGGACAGCTTTATACGGGCGCCTTTTTCCGGCGAGGTTACCGCGCGCCATGTGGAGCCCGGTGAAGTGGCATCCACGGCAGCACCGGTCATCTCCATGGTCAACCTGGACAAAGTGGTGGTCAAGGCCACCGTTGGTGAGAATTATATCAATCAGTTAAAACAAAACCAGGAGGTGCAGGTGAAAGTACAGGCGGCAGGAGAACATCCCTTCAAAGGGGTGGTAACCAATATTGCCCCGGCAGCGGATCCGGTGACCAAATCATTCCCCATTAAAGTGCAGGTAGACAACCCCAACCATGTTCTGAAGCCGGGTATGTTTGCTGAGGTGCAGCTGTCCAGAACGCAGCAGAAATTCCTGCTGGTGCCGCGGCAGGCGGTGGTGAGCGAGCAGGGTAAAGAATTCGTCTGGGTGGTGACAAACGGTACGGTCAGCAAGCGGGAGGTAAAGACGGGAGATTCCGACAGCCGCAATATTGCCATTACTGCCGGTTTAAAGGAAGGGGAAGAAGTGGTGACGGCCGGCATGGAGAATCTGAAAGACGGGGCAAAGGTGACGGTGAGAAACGGTTAGAGGGGATAATTAAATGAAAATTACCGATATATCCATCAAGCGCCCCATGCTGGTGGCCGTACTGGTAACGGTGGCCCTGATCCTGGGAGGGGTTTCCTTAAGCCGGCTGACCATAGACCTGTTCCCCGATCTGGATCTGCCCGTGGGTGCGGTGATTACCACCTGCGAGGGGGTAGCGCCGGAAGAGATTGAGAACCAGATTACCAAACCGCTGGAATCCGTCCTGAGCACGGTGAACAACCTGGACAGCATTAGTTCCACCAGCAGCATGGGGCGGTCCGTAGTTATTGTGCGCTTTAAATGGGGTACCGACATGGACTATGCCTCCCTGCAGATGCGGGAAAAGGTGGATATAATCCGCCGTTCCCTGCCCGAGGATGCCGACGACCCGCTCATCTTGAGGATGGACCCCAATATGTTTCCCATTATCCAGCTGTCCCTGGCCAGCAACGACCCGGCCCGGTTAAAGGATCTGGCCGACGACGTGATTCAGCCCCGCCTGGAGCGGGTGGCCGGCGTGGCCAGCGTCTGGACGGCGGGCGGCTATGAGCGGGAAATCCGGGTGTTTGTGGACCCGGTGAAGCTGCAGGGTTACGGTCTGGCTTTAAACCAGCTGACCGCCGCGCTGCGGGCCGAAAACATGAATGTTTCCAGCGGTACGGCCCGGGAAGGAACCATGGATTACCTGATCCGGGTAACGGGGGAGTTTAAAAACCTGGATGAAATCCGGCAGGTTGTGATAGATAGCCCCGGTGGGACACCTATTCATATCGGGGACGTGGCCCGGGTTGTGGACGGGCAGAAAAAGGTTACCCAGCTGAGCCGGGTGAATGGTGAACCGGCCATGGCCATGTATATCAACAAGCAGAGTGATGCCAATACGGTACAGGTGGCCCGGGCGGTAAAGAAGGCCATTGCCCGGCTGGAACGGGATCTGCCGGAGGTACAGTTTCGCATTGTTGACGACCAGTCAAAGTTCATCCAGCAATCTATCAATCATGTGGTGCGGGAGATTGTGGTGGGCGGCATCCTGGCGGTGCTGATTATCTGGATTTTCCTGCGCAACCTGCGCAGCACCCTGATCATTTCCACGGCCATCCCCATTTCCATCATCATCACCTTTGTTCTGCTCTATTTTTGCGACATGACCCTGAACCTGATCACCATGGGGGGGCTGGCCCTGGGCGTCGGCCTGATTGTGGACGACGCCATCGTGGTGCTGGAAAACATCTACCGGCACCGGCAGCAGGGACTGGGGATGGTGGATGCGGCCCGGGTGGCCACCGATGAGGTGGGCGGGGCGGTTATTGCTTCTACCCTGACCCCCATTGCCGTATTCCTGCCGGTGATCTTTGTTCAGGGGCTGGCGGCCCAGTTATTCACCCCCATGGCTTTAACGGTGAGCTTCTCCATTTTTGCCTCGCTGATGGTGGCCTTAACCCTGGTGCCGCTGCTGGCTTCCCGTATGCTGGTGCTGGAAACGGCAGGGGAGGGAGAGGTGCGGGGATGGCGCCGGATATACCGCCTTTCGGAGCGCTGGTTTAATAACCTGGACGCCGCCTACCGGCGCCTTTTGTCCTGGGCCCTGGGCCACCGCCGCCGGGTGATTCTGACTGTGGCGGCAGGGCTTGTTTTAAGTGTGCTGGCCATTCCCCTGGTGGGTCTTGAGCTGATGCCCCGGATGGACCAGGGGAAAATCAATATCACCATTGAAATGCCTAAAGGTACGGCCCTGGATGAAACCAACCGGGTTTGTACGGAAATCGAAAAAATTGCCGGGGCCATGCCGGAAGTGAAATCTATTGCCACCGGGGTGGGGTATACCGGCAGCCGGATGAGTGGCGGTACCACCGATACGGCCCAGATCAGCCTGGAACTGGTGGACCGGGCGGAACGTAAATTATCGGCCGACCAGCTGGCGGAAAAATTACGCCGGGAACTGAAAAGTATCCCGGGAGCCGAGATCAAGGTCAGCGCTCCGACCAGCAGTTTTGCCCAGGGCAATTTTATCCAGGGCAGCGGTACTGCTCCCGTGGATGTCCGGATCATTGGTGACGACCTGTACGAACTCACCCGTCTGGGGGAGCAGCTGGCTTCCCTGGTAAGGCAGGTGCCCGGCACCCGCCAGGTTACTTCCAGTCTGGAGGAAGGCCGGCCGGAAGTGCAGGTGCACGTGCACCGGGACAGGGCGGCCATGTACTGGCTGACCCCGGCCGAGGTTGCTTCCACGGTGCGTACGGCCATTGACGGCGTGGTGGCCACCCGCTACCGGGTGGGTGGGGATGAAATAGATATCCGGGTAGAGCTGGATACGGCAGACAGCACCCGCCTGCAGGATTTGAACCACCTGGAAATCATGTCTCCGGCGGGGACGAAAATTCCTCTTACCCAGGTGGCAGATCTGGTGCTGGCCCGCGGGCCCAATGAAATCCAGCGGGAAGACCAGTCGCGGATCGTCTCGGTGACGGCGGAGTTGGCCGGCAGAGACCTGGGCAGCGTGATCAGGGACATCCGGGCCAGACTGCCTGAACTGGACCTCCCCCCCGGCTACCTGATTGATTTTGCCGGCGAGCAGGAGCAGATGCAGGAGACCTTCAGCGCTCTGGGGCTGGCCCTGATCCTGGCGGTGGTGCTGGTTTACCTGGTGATGGTGGCCCAGTTTGAATCACTGCTCCAGCCCTTTATCATCATGTTTTCCGTGCCGGTAACGCTCATCGGGATTGTGTTCAGCCTGCTGGTGACCGGG
Source organism: Desulfofundulus luciae (assembly GCF_030813795.1). NCBI lineage: Bacteria > Bacillati > Bacillota > Clostridia > Eubacteriales > Peptococcaceae > Desulfofundulus > Desulfofundulus luciae. The sequence continues at coordinate 171,367 of NZ_JAUSUX010000001.1, forward strand.
CGGAGCTTCAGCCTGCCTGCGTTCATCGGGGTGATCATGCTGGTAGGCATCGTGGTCAAAAATACCATTGTGCTTATCGACTATGTGAATAAACTTCGTTCCCGGGGAATGAGCCGTGAGGAGGCCATTTTAAAAGCCGGCCCCACCAGGCTGCGTCCCATCCTGATGACGGCCCTTACGGCCATCCTGGCCATGTTCCCCATGGCCCTGGGGCTGGGCGAGGGGTCCGAGGCGCAGGCGCCCATGGCTACGGTGGTGATTGGCGGGCTGGCCTTTTCCACCCTGATCACCCTGGTGCTGGTGCCTGTGGTTTACACCCTCCTGGAAGACCGGCTGGCTCGCTGGCGGAACCGGCGGGCAGGAAAAAGGGGTGTGGAGCTGGAAGCCGGAGCAGGGCACTGAGCTGGTAGGAAAGGAAAAAGCATAAAGCATAAAGCATAGAAAAAACCCGGTGCTGCCCCAGGCTGGCAGAGAGGGCCAGGCACCCTTTTGTAAACCTGTCCTCCTGCCGGCTTGAGGGAAGCCGGGGCATGTATTTGGGAGGGCGTTGGATGTGAAAAATAAAAGGCTTGTTTTCATCGTGGCTGCGGTCATGGTGATTGCCCTGGCCGCCGTAACCTCTTACTACTTGTATATGAACCGCTACTACGTCACTACCGAAGATGCCCGTATCGACGGCGATATTTACCGGGTGAGTCCCCAGGTGTCCGGTAAATTGCTGGAGATAAACGTAGAAGAAGGACAGGCGGTCAGGGCCGGGGATATCGTTGCCCGCCTGGACGATACCACCCTCTCCCCGGGGGCCAACATTGACCTTGCGGTGGTGCGGTCACCCGTAAGCGGCGTGGTGGTTAAAAAGGTGGCCCATGTGGGTGAAATTGCTGCCCCGGGGCAGCCCGTAATCATGGTTGCAGATCCGTCAGCCCTCTATGTCACCGCCAATATCGAGGAAACCGACCTGAAAAAGGTGCGTCCGGGTCAGAAGGTGGACATCACCCTGGACGTCCTGCAGGGGTATAAATTCACGGGCCATGTGGTTCGCATTGGCAGGGCCTCCCTTTCCACCTTCTCCCTTCTGCCCACAACCAACACATCCGGCAGCTTTACAAAAGTGGTACAGCGCGTGCCGGTAAAAATTGTATTTGATACATACCCTCCACATTATGTAGAGATAGGAACAAATGCCTACGTGAAAATTCATATTCGCTGATGGAGCGGAGGTTATGGCCCGATGTCTGCGGATAGGTTAGCAACAACCGGTGAAAGCAGGTTTCCCTGGCGGGAACTGTTTATCCTTGTTATCGGCCCTTTTATGTCTATACTGGACGGCAGCATTGTCAATGTAGCCGTGCCCAAAATCATGGCTGTTTTTGGTGTGGGAACGGATGAAATTCAGTGGGTTTTGACCGCCTACCTTCTTGTCAGCGGTGTTGTAATTCCGCTGAGCGGTTACCTGGGGGATGTGTTCGGTTACAAGCGCATGTACATCTTTACGCTGGCATTTTTCACCCTGGGGTCATTATTATGCGGCCTCTCCTGGAGTAATACCTCACTTGTTGCGGCCAGGGTATGCCAGGCCGTGGGGGGCGGGATGCTTGTTCCCATCAGCATGGGCATGCTTTTCAAGGTGGTGCCCCGGGGACAAATGGGGATGGCCATGGGGATCTGGGGCATATCGGCCATGATGGCCCCTACCATCGGCCCCACCCTGGGCGGCTACCTGGCGGATAACTTCTCGTGGAACATGATTTTTTTCATCAACCTGCCCGTCGGCCTGATCGGCATGTTTTTGGCGGTCGTATTTCTGCGGGAAACGCCCCTGCTTAAAGCCAGGTTTGACCTTCTCGGATGCTTGTTGTCCAGCGCCGGCTGTTTTGCCCTCCTGCTGGCCCTGAGCGAAGGGCAGGACAAAGGATGGACTTCCCAGTACATTGTCACCCTGCTGGTGGCCGCCTTCTTTTCCCTGCTCATGTTTGTGCTGTGGGAGCTGGGTGAAGAAGATCCCCTGCTGGACGTGCGTATGCTGGCCAACCCGGTTTTTGCGGTCAGCCTTTTAACCACCGCTGTTTTATCCATCGGCCTTTTCGGTGGTCTTTTTTTGATGCCCATCTTTACTGAAAACCTGCTGAACCTGACACCGACGCAGACGGGCTTGCTCTTGATGCCTGCTGCACTTACCAGCGGCCTGATGATGCCCATCAGCGGCCGCTTGTACGATAAAATTGGGGCAAAGCCGCTGGCCCTAGTGGGGCTGTCGGTGGTTGCCTTTACGACATGGGAGCTTCATAAAATAAACCTTGACATTTCCACGCACTGGCTGCAAATGATGATGATGTACCGGTCTCTGGGTATGGGGCTGGCCATGATGCCCATCAGCACCGCTGGCATGGAGGCCGTTCCGGCCAGGCTTTCCGGGCGGGCGTCATCCCTTAACAACCTGGTGCGCCAGGTTGCCGCTTCTTTTGGCATTGCCATTTTTACTTCTCTAATGACCAAACGCCAGGTTTATCATTTTAACTGGATGAGGGATGATTTTGGCTGGTCCTCCCCGGTGGCTTATGGAGCCCTCCAGCAGGTTAAGCAGGCCCTGGCCCTGTCCGGGGACGGCGCCCTGGCCGTCTTCGGCATGGTTGCCCAGCGGGTGGCCATGGCCAGCGCCATTGCAGACTGTTTCATTGTCAGTGCCCTGATGGTGGCTGTGGCCATACCGCTGTCCCTGTTTTTAGGTAAAAAAGTGAAGGTTGCGGGGAAGGGTAAGGTTGCTTGACGGTAGGGTTGCCGGGTAGTATTATGGGGTGGGAGGTGAAGGGTATGAAAACTGTAAAGTTATCGATTACCCTGCCCAAGGATCTTGTTGACCAGATGAAAAACCTCACGACGAATATAAGTTCCTTTATTGCTGCCGGAATGAGGGAATATGTTTCCCGGGAACAAAGCCGGCGGGCGATTAAAGAAAGCGCCGGTGCCTGGTCCGATGAAAACCACCCTGAACTGCAAACTGTTGTAGATGTAGAAAAATATGTACGTGAGGTTAGATCAACATGGCGGCGTGCAGAACATTAGGCTGCCTGCTGGATACCAGTGCGGTGATTTTACACCTGCGCAATTTTCCCGGGATGAAAGAACTTTTGCTCGAACTGCTCGATGCCCGGGGGCAGCTTGCCGTTTCAACGGTTACCCTGGTCGAAGTCTGGCAAGGAGTAAAGGCGGGGGAAGAAGGCAAAACCCGCCGCTTTTTTGAAGGAGTATCAGTAATCCCTCTGGATGCCGAACTGGCAGAAAAAGCGGGTGAACTGGCCCGGTCCTTGCGGGAAAAGGGTTTTACCATTGAACTGGCCGATATTATTATTGCCGCAGCGGCGCTGGCAGCAAAAGTACCGGTTTTAACGACCAACCGGCGCCATTTTTCATTTGTTGACGGCCTCGAGGTGTTGGAAATTAACACAATGCTTGCCGGTCGTTGAATGGAACCAAATGGGGCTGTAATTCGTCTATTAGCGTGGGAGGGTTTCGGAGTCCATGCACATAAACCTCCTGGGTGCACGGGTTGATGCGGTCGATCTGGCCGGGGCGGTTGAGCGGGTGGCTGCTTTTGTGGCCACGGGACGCCCCCACCAGGTAATTACCTTAAACCCGGAAATTTTGTACCGTGCCCAGCAGGAGCCGGAACTGCTGGCCTTAATCAACCGGGCCGACCTGGTTACCGCCGACGGCATCGGCATCGTCTGGGCGGCAAAGGTGGCCGGCACCCCCGTACCCGGGCGGGTAACGGGCATCGATCTCATGCTGGCGCTGGTGTCCAGGGCCGCCCGGGAGGGCTGGCGCATCTTTCTGCTCGGGGCCGCGCCGGGAGTGGCGGAGGAGGCCGCCCGCCGGCTGAAGGAAAAACACCCGGGACTTGTGGTGGCCGGCACGCAGCACGGCTATTTCAAACCGGCCCCCGTTACTACAGGGACCGGGGAAACAGGTGTGACGGAATGGGACGTGGTGGAACAGATCCGGGCGGCACAACCCGACCTCCTTTTTGTGGCCCTTGGGGCCCCAAAACAGGAAAAATTCATCGCCCGGCACAAGCAGGCCCTGGGTGTGCCTGTGGCCATGGGCGTTGGAGGCAGTTTTGACGTAATTGCCGGCCGGGTGGCCAGGGCTCCAGTGTGGATGCAGCGCCTCCACCTGGAATGGCTGGGACGGCTGCTCCGGGAACCGCGCCGCTGGCGCCGCATGCTGGTGCTGCCCCGCTTTGCCTGGCTGGCCTGGCGGAAAGCGCGGTTGGGGAAATGATTAAGGCTCACCGGAGCGAGCGGGAGCCGGAACAGGGTAGCTGGAAAGAGGGGATAACTCAGGCAGGAAAGAGAAAGCTTTTGTCGAACCTTTAATTAATTGTGGCCATTGGAGGGGATTCAAATGGGAAAAAAATGGCCTGCCGTGGTGGCAGCCGTGTTATTGTTCGGGCTGCTCGCGGTTGGGGGATATGCCCGCCTGGCCGGGGCGGCGGTTGGCGGGGAACCGGGTTCCGACGCCGATCCCCTGGTAAGCAAGAGTTTCGTGGAGGAATATGTGGCCAGATATGTACGCGAAGCCCTGGGCGAAAGGCAGGGCGGCGGGGATTTCCAGTGGCTGGTGACCACCGTGCCTGCCGGGCAGGAGTTTACCGGCGGTGAGGGAATGGAATTTATCCTGCGTTCCGGTAAGGCTGTGGCCGTGGATCCCACGGGCAGCGGGATACCGGATGTCACCTCCGGCACCAATCTGACCGCCGGGAAGGCGGTGGCTCCCAACCACCTGTACATCATTCCCAGGGCCGATGGCCGGGGCTTGCGTGCCCAGACCAGCGTGATTATCATGTACCGGGGTGCGGCCGGTAAATAGGCCGGCCGTTATTACCCGGCTGGAAAAAGCGGGGTGTTGGTATGGTTAGACGCAGGCGGAGGTGGAGACCAAAGCCCCTGTTCCTGCTTTTATTAATGCTTTTTCTGGCGGGGGGAGGCTATTTACTGGCAGGCTATCTCGGCTTGAGCTGGCCGGGATTGCTTGCCGGTCCCGAGAACAATGAGGCGCAGGCCGGTCAGCCCCCAGGGTCCTTTACCGTGCTGCTCCTGGGTACCGATGCCAGGCCCGGGGAAAAGGTGGGCCGAACCGACAGTATTATTGTGGCCAACGTGGATGGTGAGAAAAAGCGCATTGCCTTGTTGTCCATACCGCGGGATACCCGGGTGGATATTCCCGGTCACGGGACGGATAAAATCAATGCCGCCGCTGTTTACGGCGGGCCGGCGCTGACCTGCGAGACTGTCTCCAACCTCATCGGGATGCCCGTGCAGTATTACGCCCTGGCCCGCTGGGAAGGGTTCAAGAACATCGTGGACGTTCTGGGCGGCGTGACCATCGACGTGGAACGGAACATGTATCATTACGATAGTTCCGACGGCCGTCAATACGCCATCAACCTGCGCAAGGGGGTACAGCGCCTGGACGGCGATAAGGCCCTGCAATATGTTCGCTTCCGGGGAGACCCCCTGGGGGACATTGGCCGCACGGAGAGGCAGTTGAAGTTTTTAAAGGCCCTGGCCGGGGAAGTGATGAAACCATCCACCCTGGTGAAACTGCCCCGCCTGGTGCCGGAAATAAACAAAAGCGTGGAAACCAACATGGGCTTCAAGCAGATGCTGGCCCTGGCCCGGGCGGCCAGGTATTTCGACCAGGCCGAGATCGTCACCCAGACCCTGCCCGGGCGGTTTCTGGATTTAAGGGGCGTCAGCTACTGGTATGTGGATCCGGCGCAGGCCCATGAGGTGGCCCTGGCTCTCTTTGAAGAGGGGCGGGTGACCCAGGTGGTGCAGGGGTCCACGGTCAGCGAGGGGGGACCTTCTTCCGGCCCGCCCGCGCGCAGGACGGGGACGGGCCAGCTGGCCGCCGGTGAGCCGGTGGTGACCCGGCCTGCACCGCCTTCGCCGGCAGTGCCGCCGGTCCTTCCTGGACTGGAAACAAATTCACCGGGCAGCGAACCGGCGACCGGTGATAGTTCCAGCAGCGGTGCACCTGCAGGCAGTACGCCGGGGCAGGATAACGCCCCGTCTCCCGCCGATCAACCGGGCAACGGTGGAGAGACCGGTGACGGCAGCTCTTCTCCGCCTGTAGCGCGTACAAAAACGGGTGGAACACAAAAGCCGCCCGCCCCAAATGCCGGAAAACAGGGCGGTGATACCGGCGGGGGCATAGAAATTATCCCCATTCCCAGCGGAAGTACCAGTTAGCATTTACAAAGGTTTCCGTACGCCTCCTGCAGCACCAACTTGCAGTGCCCGCAGGAGGCTTGTCTTGTGACTGCGGTGTCAGGAACATTTTTCTATGCTGGAGGTCATTTATATGAGACAACGCTGGTACCCCGTGTTGCTGGTGTTTCTTTTGGTTTCGGGTATGATCGCGGCTGGCGCGGCCGCCTGGCAGCGCTACCGGGTGGAGGCCGGTTTTCGCAGCGTGGAAGTGGCCATGCCCTACGAGGATCTCAACGCCCTGGCCCGGCTGTCGGGGCGGGATACCCTGGAAGTTATGCGCCTTTTCCGGGAACGGGGGCTGACCACAGTGCTTTTTAAGGAGCCCACGGTGGACGAACTGCGCCGTACAGGGGAAATAGCGGTAATGACCGGCCAGGAGCTGCAGTTAATGTCGCCCCACTGGCTGGGACGGTTGCGGGAAGGTGGGGAAGTAGCAATGCAGGACACCTACCTGGTCACCTCCCGGGAGGAAACCTTCCGGCGCCTGCTTGCCCAGCTCGAGGCCAAGACTTCCGGGACCCGGGGTTACCGGCCGGCGCCGGGGGTTTACGTGGTGCGCACTTCTGCCGACCCCGGCCTGTTGTCACAACTGGGTCTGGGTTTTCCGGACGGCCCCCTGCAGGATAGCGCCCGGGCCGGGTTGCTGGCCATGGTTCAGGTGCGCAACTGGCCCGGGGCTACCGCCCGGGGAATTGAGCAGGCCCTGGCGCCTTTGAAAGAGATCCCCAACCTCTCTGTCCTGGCCTTTAACGACGACACCCTGCCCGGCTACCCGCAGAAACTGCGGGCGCTGGCCCGGGTGGTGGACCGGCTGGGCGTGCCGGTGGCCCAGATTGAATTTTACCCCCAGAAAGGCCTTGATAAGCTTGGGGTGCTGCTGGACAAGGATGTGGTGCGCCTGCACAGCATTCCCCCCAGGGACATGAGTCGTTACACCCCGGCCGAAGCACTGGAACGCTACAGGCTGGCCGCCGCCGAACGCAACATGCGGGTGCTGCTGGTGCGGCCCTTCCCGGGGGCGGGAGCCCGGGACGTGCTCCAGGAAAACCTTGATTATATAAGCAGCCTGAAAGAGGGTTTACAGCGGGAAGGCCTGGTGTTGGGACAGGCTTCCACCCTGCCGGCTCTGCCCGTCTCCCGCGCGAATCTCTTCGTCATGGGCCTGGGGGTTATTGCCGGCGGCCTTTTGCTCGCCGGGCGCCTGGGGTTGCGCCGGGGGGAAATATGGCTTCTGCTCCTGGCGGTGGCGGCCTGGGCCGGTCTTTTGGCGGCGGCTCCATCACTGGCGCGCAAGCTGATGGCCTTAGCGGCGGTCATCATTTTCCCCAGCCTGGCTCTAGTTACCAGCGTGAGCGCCCGGGGTGTCCCCGCCCTGGAAAGTGCAGGCATGCTTTTGCGTACCACCCTGGCTTCCCTGCTGGGCGCGCTTTTTACCGTGGGCCTTCTGGCGGACGCCGGGTTCATGCTCATGCTGGACCAGTTCAGCGGGGTTAAGCTGGCCCACCTGGCGCCGTTGTTGCTGGTGGCGGGGGTGTTTTTCTTCCTGTCCGGCCCTGCAGAACCCTTTGGAAAGCGCCTGGAGAGGACGTTGAACCAGCCGGTGCTGGTCAAGTGGGCCGCCCTCGCCGCATTGCTCCTGGCGATTCTGGCCGTTTATCTCGTGCGTACGGGCAACGAAGGGCAAGTGGCCACCTCCGCCCTGGAGCTGAAGTTCCGGGGATTCCTGGATGTCGTCCTGGGAGTGCGCCCGAGAACCAAGGAATTTTTACTCGGCCACCCCGCTTTGATGCTGTTGTTTTACACCGGCTACCGGGACAACCGCTTCCTGCCCCTGCTGCTGCTGGGGGCCATCGGCCAGGTCTCCCTGGTGAATACCTTTGCCCATATCCACACACCGCTTCTGGTTTCCCTGATGCGGCTGGTCAACGGCCTGTGGCTGGGGATTCTGGTGGGCCTGGCGCTCATCCTGGTGGTAAACCTGGCCGGGCACTGGTGGCGCAGGTTCTCCCCGGGGGACAATTAGAGTATATCAGTAAAACCGTGTTGTTAACTACAAAGGCACGATGTTGTCCAGAGCGAACGATTTTGCGCCCAGCACTCACCGGAAAGTTATACTTTTTAAGACTGATGTAACAGGTTGTAAGCGCTGCCCTTTCCAGTATATCTTTTTCAGTGAGTGCTGGGGAGGACGCCAACGAAACCAAGCGAGAGTAATGTAGAAGAACCACATCGGGTGGAAAAAGTAGATAGCATAAAGACAGTATCGATGGCAATCCGCAGAAGACCCAGCACTCACTGAATCAATGATTTCTTTAAGTACAGATAGCGAGCATGTACAATATGTCTTCCGCAAAGCAATCCTTCACCGGTGAGTGCTGGGCGGCCCGAAGCGAACCGAGGTGCGCATCTTACGTGGAGCATATGAGTGAGCGGGACCCAGCACTCACTGGAACACTAGCTCTTCCCAAAACCTGATTTGTCAATTAAACCTGAAACACCGGGAGCAGAGTCATATTGTGGTGAGTGCTGGGCCGTGCCTTAAGTTGGAAAGTGAATTCGGGTGAAAACGGGGGTGTGGTTATGGCAGCCGGTGAAGGGCCGGTGGTGGCCATTTCCGGTTATTACGGTTTCGACAACCTTGGGGATGAGGCGGTCCTCTACAGCCTGCTGGAGGCCCTGCGGGAGGTGTGTCCCACCGTCCGCCCGGTGGTCCTTTCCCATGCCCCTGAAAGAACCAGTGCCCTTTACGGCGTAGAGGCGGTAAACCGCTGGCGGGTGGGGGAAATCTACCGCGCCCTCACCAGAGCCGATCTGCTGCTCAGCGGCGGGGGCAGCCTGCTGCAGGATGTCACCGGCCTCAAAAGCCTGGTTTACTACCTGGGGGTGGTCTGGCTGGCCCGGCGCCTGGGCAAGCCGGTGGTTTTTTACGCCCAGGGCATCGGCCCCGTAAAAAGTAAAACCGGCCGGCTGTTGATGCGCCTGGTGGCCAACGATGTACAGCTCATCACCGTGCGGGACGAAAATTCCGCCCGGGACCTGGCGGAAATGGGGGTAACCCGGCCCCCGGTGGAGGTTACCGCCGACCCGGTGCTGGGTCTGGACCCGGCCCGGGCGGATAGGGAGAAAGGGATGGAGATCCTGGAAAGGATGGGTATTCTCGAACCACAGGTTAGCAGTGATGAGGGGGACAACTCCCGCCCTTGGGATGGAGATGGAACGGTTCCCGGTGAAGGATGGGGTATTGAGGGGACACCTGCACCTGTGGCGGGAGTATCGGTGCGGGAATGGCCCGGTTTTGGGGAGAAACAACAAAAGGCCCTGGCCCGGGTGTGCGACGACCTCTGTCACCGGGGCTACCGGGTGCTTTTCATCCCCCTGCAGTACCCCGAAGATCTGGCCGTGAGCCGGGAAGTGACCGCCATGATGCGGGAGCGGGCCGCCGTCCTGGACCGGGGGCTGACCGTCGGTGAGGCGGTTTCCCTGGTTGCCTGCCTGGACCTGCTCATCGGCATGCGGCTGCACGCCTTGATTCTGGCGGCGGTGATGGGTGTACCGCCGGTGGGAATAAGCTACGACCCGAAGGTCGACCGTTTCCTGGAACAGTTGGGGCTGCAGCCTGCGGGGCAGGCAGCCGGCCTGGAGTACGCCGCCTTGAGCCGGGCAGTGGATGAGGTTCTGGCCGATCCTGCCGGGTTCAGGGCCAGTCTGGCCCGGATGGTCGGCCCCTTAAGGGAACGTGCCCGGGCCACCGCCCGGCTGGCCGGCGCATTAATGGAATTTGGAGGTCGGAAGTCGGAAGTTAAAAAATTCGATTAGTTAAACTCGCCCCGGGCGAAAAATTTTTTGCCCCTTTGCACTGGAAAAATTACGAAGGCGAGGCATTGTTTATCTGGGGAGGTAATTCTATTGAGTGGTGTGAAAAAAATAGCCGCCATCCTGCTCGGGGGGGCTTTTTTCTGGGGCAGCATGGCCGCCTTTGCAATTCAACCGGCCAGGGCGGATAGTGCTGCCGCCGGTTCCCAGGCCGTACAGACCACGGTTGTGGGCAGGCCGGCACCGCAACCCCTGGTTTCCAGGCCGCCTGCCGGCCAGATCCAGATCCTGGCCCCTGGTGTGCGCTATTACCCTATTTCCGGCCGCACCTGGCAGGGTGAACCCCTGAAGGGGCATGTGGTGGAGGTAGACCCCGGCCAGGCCCTGCTGGAGGTGCGGGTGGCAGTGGGCGGTGACGCCCTGGGCAATAAGGAAACATTGAGCCAGATGGCCGCCCGGCACGGGGCGGTGGCCGCCGTAAACGGGGGATTCTTTGATCCCTCCCGGGGACACCCCATCGGCAGCCTGGTCCAGGACGGCCAGCTCCTGGCCACCTCCGAGATTTTGCGCACCTCCATTGGTATCACCGGGCGCAACCAGATCCAGCTTGGTTACTTTGCGCCCCGGGTGAGTGTACGTTTTGGCTCGTCCGAGCCCCTTGCGGTGGCGCGGGTGAATACTTCTCCCGCATCCAAGGGCATTACCCTTTACACCCCGGCCTGGGGTGAGCGCGCCGGTTCCGCCGGTGACGCTATTGATGTGGTGGTGCGCCCGGAGACAGAAAAAAGCAACCGGTACATAGTTTCGGAAATTGGCTACGGGGGTAGCCCCATACCGCGGGACGGGTATGTACTCACTTTCCGGGGTGGCGCAGTGGGAGAAGCTGCCGCCCCGGCCGTGGGTACCCCGGTGATCCTGCAGTTTGACTGGGGTCCCGGATGGGATGGGCTGAAGCACCTGGTTACGGCCGGGCCTCTTCTGGTGGATGAAGGACAGCCCGTGCTGCAGGCCATTATGGAAGGGTTCCGGGGCAGCGTCCTGGAACCGGCACCCCGCACGGCCATCGGTGTAAACGGCAAGGGTCAACTCCTGCTGGTGGAGGTGGACGGCCGGCTGAAAGATTGGAGCGCCGGTATCACCCTGGAGGAGCTGGCCTACTTGATGACCGAGCTGGGAGCGGTGCGCGCCGCGGCCCTGGACGGGGGCGGTTCCAGCGGCCTGTGGGTTAAGGGCAAGCTGGTCAGCCGGCCATCCGACGGTCGTGAGCGGGGACTGGCCAACGCCATCCTGGTGCTCCGCCAGGTGCCGGTTTACCTGAATGGCAAGCGCCTCTTCTTTGACGTCCCTCCCGTAGTGGATAAAGGGCGCACCCTGGTACCCATGCGGGGGATTTTCGAGGCCCTGGGGGCCACGGTGCACTGGGATGAAAAAACCAGAACCGTAACGGCAACCCGCGGTGGGCGTACGGTCAGCCTGACCCTGGGAAAGGGAGAAGCTCTTGTTAACGGCAAAACATTGCCCCTGGACGCCCCGGCCCGGGCGGTGGAAGGACGCACCATGGTTCCCCTGCGCTTTGTGGGCGAGGCCCTGGGGGCCGCCGTTACCTGGCAAAACGCCCCGCCGGCGGTAATAATTGAGGCAAAGTCAACTGGTTAGCCAAGATAAGTGAAAGGTGAGGATCACCCATGATCATAAGGGCAAATAAGTTCCTTGCGGCCGTTCTTGCCATATTCCTGGCCGTCGGCACCCTCCTTCCCTTACCTGTTCTGGCCCAGGAAGCGGCGGTGGAGGTGGATTACCGGGACGACATTACCGTTAACCACCCCTACTACGTGGAGCAGCTGCCTGACGGCAACCTGCTCATGACCCGGGTGGGACACCAGTCCCCGGCGGTGGTGGAAATCACCCCGGCCGGGCAGGAGGTATGGTCGTACCAGGGCGTCCAGGCCGCTGCGGCCCGGCGCCTGGCAAACGGCAATACCCTCATTGCCGATTCCGGTGCTCCGGGCCGTCCCTTTGTGCCCCGGGTAATAGAAGTGAATCCGGCCGGCAAGGTGGTCTGGGAGTACCGGCTGCCTTCCCCGGCCCGGGCACCCCGCTATGCCCAGCGCCTGTCCGGCGGCAACACCCTGATCACCCTGCCCTACCAGATTATCGAGGTAACCCCGGACAAAAGGGTGGTCTGGTCCTACGGCTGGGGCAGGCCGGTGCCGCCGGGCACGCCGGGTCACCTGGCCAACCCGGTGCAGGCCGTCCGGCTGCCCAACGGGCATACCCTCATTGTGGACCAGGGCTTTACCGGGGGGCGGGTGCTGGAAATCGACGCTAAAAAGCGGGTGGTCTGGCAGGTGGGTGATGGTACGTATGGCCCGCCTCCCGCCATACAAAAGGCTGCGCCGGACGCAACGGGGAATAACGAAGATCAAAACGGCAAAACTATCGTTCCCGGCCGGTACGGGGCAACCGCCAGCACTACAGCGGCAACTGAAAAAGTCAGGCTCAAGCGCCCCACGGGTGCTACTCGTCTTCCCAACGGGAACACGCTCATCGCCGATGCCGGCACTTCCACCTTGTTAGAAGTATCTCCAGACCGGCAGATTATCAGTTCCTGGTCCTGGATGGGCGCGCTGGCCGGCCTGCCCGTGATGAACCAGTGGCTGGTCACTCCCCTGGACCAATCCAGGGTGATCGTACCCCTGACGCTGACCAGTTCCAAGTCCCGCGTGCTGGTGGTCACTTCTCCAGCCTTGCTCCCATACGGCGCAGGGTTTGCTGGACCCAGCTGATCTGGGCGGGGCCGAAGCGGGCCGGTGCCTCGCCGTACAGGACGGCCCGGGCCGCCGCCGCCCCCGCCGCATCCCCCAGCACGCATAAATTGGGAATAACCCGGATTTCTGCCCAGGCCAGGGAGGAAGCACCGGTGGCATACCCAGGCACCAGCAGATTTTCGGCCTGGCTAGTGACCAGCATGCGGTAGGGAAGGTAGACGGGGTTCTGCGGCTCTCCGCCCTGCCGCTCCCAGTCGGGGCGCACGGTTCCCGTAACCGGCCAGGTATATACGCCGTTTTGTTTTAAATCCCGGTAGGTGTAAGCGTTGATATCCATGGCGTAATAGCCCAGGCCGATGCGGGTGGGGTAGTTGGCCGCATCGGCCGCGGGCGAGGGTATCCGGGAATTATTTACGGTTACTTTTGCAGCACCGGTTTTACCGGCCCGTCCCCGGATGCCCGCCCGGCCGGCCCCGTCCCCTGCTCCCTGGCAGGCCTTTGCCGTCAGGGCATAGTTTGTGTTCTCCGTTCCATGGCCCACCTTTTCTGCATCCAGGGGCAGGTGAATGGTTTCCCGCAAGTAGAGCATATCCCCTACCACCAACTCTCCCCGGCTGTCCCGCACTGGTTCCGCCCCGGCAAAACCGTAACGTTGCCCCGTGGCATGGTTGACTGCGTAAAACTGCCGCAGTGCTTCCAGAAAGGCCGGGTTTTTCAGCATCTCCCTGGCCTTGAGCCGGGCGGTGTCCACATCCAGGTAGTCTTCACGTACGGCGGGATAGCGGGCAGTGCCCCGGTCCCGCAGGCAGGCCCGGCCGTCCACGTTGAAAACCACCAGGGCGTTCACCCACCACTGGGAGCTGTCCCGGCCGTCGGAGGCGGCGTTTAACGGCTTTAGGGCAAAGCCCCGGGGGGCGTAGCGTTCATTAAAGGCCCTTACCACCGGGTTTTCCCTGAAAGTGCGGCAGCCTCCGGTAATACCCCAGCCGCCGCGGGGATCACGGACAAAGGTCAGGTCGCCTAATTTAAGCACCCTTCCCGTTTTCAAAAGGGGTACTTTCACGCCCCTGACCTTAAACATCAGGGTGGCTGCCTGCTGGCGGGCCAGCCCCGCGGTGATGATGCGGGTTGTTTTTTGTTCCTGCGGTAAGTCCCGTTCCGAGTCGTCAAGGTACCCTGCCGGCCAGTCGTAGCGCCCGCCGGTGGTGGCGACTCCCGCCAGGCGTGTCAGGCGGCCATCGTCCGAAGCGTCCACAAATACCTGCCCCTTCACCCGGCGCACGTCGCTGCCCCAGCGGGTTACCCCGTTCCGGTCCGGGAAAACTTCCCGCAGAACCAGCTGTGCAATGCGCCGGGGGTGGCCGGTATAATCTACCGCTTCTATATCGTGGCACCAGAGAATAGAAATATTATCGTGTGCCGCCAGGTCCGCCCGCAGCAGGGTGGCCATGGTTCCCGGATGGTAAAACTGCCCGGTCTGGCCGTACCAGCGGGCGAAGGAACCTTTAGCCACCAGTTGCCCCCGCCAGAACCGGAGATCAAAAAAATTTTGCCCGCCGGTGGTGCCGATACTGCCCAGGGCCGGTACGGGATCCGGTACCACCAGCAGGATGGACTTTTGCGGGGCGGCCAGGGCGGCGGTGCGGGCTGCGGCACAGCCGGCAAAGCTGCCGCCGTAGATCACAATGTCGTATTGTTCTACCCTGCCGGTTACGCCGGCGTTGTACCGGGCGGCAGGCAGGAGGAGGGATAGGAAGAAAAGGATTGGCAAAAGGGATGTAAAAAGGCGGCCGCCGGCAGAATGCCACGGCCGGTAACCGTTTCCACGCAAGGGCCAGGTTTTGTTGTCCATACCATTGCCACCTTGTCGTAAATTTTGTCCGGCAAAAGGGTTGGCCGGGAGGGAGACTCCTGTGGTATAATATTCCTGTTTTAAGCTAAAAGCTTTTGGCGGTGATCCGCCTGCAGGGAAAGGAGTGTCAGCCCGGCTGCGGCCGGGAAAACGCATGCTGGACGTACAGTTGATACAAAAAATTCTACCCCACCGCTACCCCTTCCTTCTGGTGGACAGGATTGTGGAGGTGGAAGAGGGAAAGCGGGCCGTGGGCATTAAAAATGTCACCATCAACGAACCCTTTTTTGCCGGGCACTTTCCCGGCCATCCGGTGATGCCCGGGGTGTTGATTATTGAAGCCATGGCGCAGGTAGGGGCGGTGGCTCTCCTGCAAATGCCGGAGTTTGCCGGAAAGCTGGCTCTTTTTGCCGGTATCGATAAGGCCCGGTTCCGCCGCCGGGTAGTACCCGGGGACCAGCTGCACATTGAAGTCCAGATTCTCAAAATGCGCGGGAGCATTGGCAGGGCGGCGGGGCGGGCCATGGTGGGGGACCAGCTGGCGGCCGAAGCGGAGCTCATTTTTGCCGTAGAACAGGGAAGTTAATCAAATTTTCCTTGAGCAGGCAATAAGTTAAAAAAGCTTGTCCAGAATCCACCGCACCCCAATTATCACCCTCCGACATCATATAGCGCAGTTTGTAGATATAAAGTTCATAATGGTACAATACCTCTGATACTACGGGTTATTGTCGTTAGCGGAGGGATAAAGCTTGCTCAAAATGTTGCTGGGCCTGTTGCTGGCCGGCGGGATTACCCTGACGGCAACCCCCTGGGTGCGGCGGCAGGCCTTCCGTTGGGGAGCGGTGGACCGGCCCAATGCCCGCAAGGTGCATAAGGATGTCATGCCGCGATTGGGTGGTCTGGCGGTATACGCAGGTTTTGTTACGGCCGTTCTGGTCACCATACAGCCCACCCGCAGTCTTTACGGGCTGCTGCTGGGGATGACGTTGATCATGCTCCTTGGTGCGCTGGATGATCTCCGGGGTCTCTCGCCCCGGGTGAAGCTGGCCGGGCAGGTAGTTGCGGCAGTGGTCCTGTTGCCTCTGGATGTGCAGGTGTATTTTGTTACCAATCCCTTTAACGGCCATATAGTCGATCTCGGTTGGCTGGGTATTCCCATCACCATTTTCTGGGTGGTGGCGGTTACCAACGCGGTCAATTTAATTGACGGGTTGGATGGTCTGGCCGGCGGCGTTTCCTGTATTGCCGCTTTAACTATGGCAGTGGTGGGCTGGACACAGTGGCAGGTCTTTGGTGCCGCAGGGCAGCGGGAGGTAATCATGCTGGCCTTAATGCTTGCTGCGGCATTGCTGGGCTTCCTGCGCTACAATTTTCATCCGGCTAAAATCTTCCTTGGTGACTCCGGCTCCATGCTGCTGGGTTATACCCTGGCCGTGATGGCCATCATGGGCTTGACCAAGAGTGTAACTGCCGTTTCTGTGCTGGTGCCCCTGGTTATTCTGGGCATCCCCCTGCTGGATACCTTCTTTGCCATATTGCGCCGCTACCACAGGCACCGGCCCATCTTCCAGCCGGATAAGGAGCACCTGCATCATCAACTGCTGGCCCTGGGACTTTCCCACCGGCAGGCCGTCCTGGTGATTTATGGCATCAGCGCCCTGCTGGGAGGCAGCGCGGTGGTATTGAACCTGGTGGCTACCGATCAGGCCCTGGCCCTGCTGGTTATACTGGCCGTTGTGGTCATTGCCGCGGCAAACAAAGTGGGCGTGATTGGTAGAGCTCCTGAGAAGGATCGACAGATGTCGAGCAGGTTATAGATTGGGTCACAGCAGCGGTCCTGCCACGTTGGAGGACCGCTTAATTTTACATGATGGGGGTGTTGCTTTTTGCAGATCCGTAAGGCCATTATTCCGGCGGCCGGTTTGGGTGTACGTTTTTTGCCGGCCACCAAAGCACAGCCCAAGGAGATGCTGCCCATAGTCGACAAGCCCACCATCCAGTACATCATTGAAGAGGCGGTGCGTTCAGGCATTGAAGATATTCTGATCATTACCGGCCGCCATAAGCGGGCCATAGAGGATCATTTCGACAAGTCTCCAGACCTGGAGGAGCAGTTAAGGGCCAGGGAGAAGCTGGGGCTGCTGGAACTGGTTCAGGATATCAGCGAAATGGTTGATATATATTACGTGCGGCAAAAGGAACCCAGGGGCCTGGGCCATGCCGTATACTGCGCCCGGAAGTTTATCGGCAACGAGCCCTTTGCCGTACTCCTGGGCGACGATATCGTACGCAGCAGGACGCCGTGTTTGAAGCAGTTGTTAAACCTCTACGAAGAAATGCCCGGCACCATCCTGGCGGTGCAGGAAGTGTCTCCGGAAGACGTCAGCAAGTACGGGATCCTGGACGCCGAGCCCATCAGGGAAGGCGTTTACCGGGTGCGGGATCTGGTGGAAAAGCCTGCTCCCGGGGAGGCTCCCTCCCGCCTGGCCATCATGGGCCGTTACATAATTGACCCGCGTATCTTTGAGATACTGGCCGAAACACCCCCCGGGGCGGGCGGGGAAATCCAGCTTACCGACGCCTTAAGGGTGCTCTGCCGGGAGCAGCCCGTGTACGGCCTGGCCTTTAAAGGGCGGCGCTACGATGTGGGAGATAAGCTGGGCTACCTCAAAGCCATGGTGGAATTTGCCCTGGACCGGCCGGATCTGGGTGAAGAATTTGCGGCCTATCTCAAGGAGATTGCCCGGACCCTCTAAGGGCCCGGCAGGTTACGGGAGCCGGTTGCAAAGGCCGGCTCCTGCTTGGTTCACTGAAGACGAAAGGAGTTAATCATGCGGGTTCTGGTTACCGGCGGTGCCGGTTTTATTGGGTCCCATGTGGTGGAACAACTGGCGGCATGCGGGGCAGATGTTGCGGTGCTGGATGATCTCTCCCGGGGCAGCCTGTCCAACCTGCACCCTGCGGCCAGCCTCTATCATGGAGATATCCGGGACGAAGAGTTTGTGCGGGAAACCCTGGAGCAGTTCCGGCCCCGGGTGGTCATTCACCAGGCGGCCCAGGTGGACGTTCAGGCTTCCCTGGACGATCCCGCCCGGGACGCCGCAGTAAACATTGGCGGCACCATCCACCTGCTGGAGGCGTGCCGGCGCACCGGGGTGGAAAAGGTGATCTATGCCTCCTCGGCGGCTGTTTACGGGGATCCCCTCTACCTGCCTGTGGACGAGGAACATCCCGTTCGCCCCCTGGCAGGGTATGGCATTTCCAAGCATACGGTGGAACACTACCTGGAAGTTTACCGGGGGCTTTACGGGCTGGATTACACCGTGCTGCGCTACGCCAACGTTTACGGCCCCCGGCAGGACGCCACCGGTGAGGGGGGGGTGGTGGCTGTTTTTGTCCACCGCCTGCTGCAGGGTGAAGCTCCCTGTATCTTTGGGGACGGCGAGCAGACCCGGGATTTCGTTTACGTGGGGGATGTGGCCGCGGCAAACCTGGCCGCCGTCAAAAAAGGCAGCGGCCGGGTGCTTAATGTGAGCACCGGCCGCGCCACGTCGGTGAACGATCTATTCCTGCTGCTGCAACAAATTACCGGGAGCAAAATAAAAGCCCGCTACTGCCCGCCCCGCCCGGGGGACATCCGCCACAGCTATTTATCCTGCGACCTGGCGCGGAAAACCCTGGGCTGGCGGGCCCTCACGGACCTGGCCGCCGGTTTGAACTTAACCGTGGAGTGGCATAGAAAAGAAAGGCGCCTATTTATGAGCGGTTCTTGAGCTCCTGTGGCTGAGCGGGGCCTTGCTTTTCCGGCTTTCTCTAACCTGCCGGAGATATTCTTCAAACATCTTTTGTTTCTTTTCAAGCTGTTTAAGCAGTTTCTGGCTGTTCATGCATTACACCCTCCCAGGGGGTATTGTTACCATAATATGGTTGAATTATACCCCGTTTGCAAAGTGTTCCCGGATGTCCCGGCCTTCAAGAGGTATAAATTCCCTGACCCCCGGTAAACTAAGGCCTGTAAATTAATACTGACGGAGGGAAGGGAAGATGAATCCTTATTTACAAATTCTCATCCGGGGTATCGGGGCCTTTCTGGGGGTGCTGGTGATCACCCGGGTGGTGGGTAAAACCCAGGTGGGCCAGCTTACGGTCGCAGATTTTGTCAATGCCATTGTAATCGGCTCTATAGCTGCGGCCATGGTTACGGATTTAAAAGAAAACGGCTGGTATTATGCCTTCGGCCTGCTGCTTTTTGGCCTTTTGACGGTTATTTCGGAGTATGCCTCTTTAAAATACCGCCCCCTGCGCAAGTTAATTGAAGGCGAACCTACTGTGGTCATTCATAACGGCAAGATCCTGGAAAATAACATGAAAAAGTTAATTTACAATGTGGATGACCTCATGATGCAGTTGAGGGAAAAAAATGTGTTCAATATTGCCGATGTGGAGTTTGCCGTGGCCGAACCCAACGGGGGGCTGAGCGTGCTGTTGAAAAGTCACAAGCAACCTCTTACTCCCAGCGATATGCAGATACCTACCAAGTATCAGGGCATTCCTTCGGAGTTGATTGTGGACGGTGTAGTAATCCAGCAAAACCTGAAGCAAAACAACCTCACCGAGGACTGGCTCTACCGGGAGCTGGAAAAGCAGGGCATCAAATCCGTCAAGGATGTCATGTACGCCAGCCTGGACGCGGAAGGCAAATTGTATGTGGACAGAAAAGAAGACACCATGCAGCATGTTACAGATATTACCGACAAACTTCCCGGCAAAATGCCACAGTAGGGACACCGGGAATAAGGAGTCGGGCGGTGGTGGTAGAATCACCATTAATATGGAGGTTAGAGGTCGGAAGTCGGAAGTCGGAAAAGAGGTAGGAATTCGCGCAGCGAATTCCTACAGCAGTTCCGGCCTCTGACATCTGACTTCCGACGTCCGAATTAGAGGGGGGACTTAACCTGGCAACCAGAATTTCCTTCGGTACCGACGGCTGGCGGGGCATTTTGGCCCGGGATTTCACCTTTGATAATGTGGCCCTGGTGACCCGGGCGGTGGCCGATTACCTTGAAGCCCACCATCTGGCCGGACGAGGGGTGGTGGTCGGTTACGACAACCGTTTCCTGTCGGAACAACTGGCCGCCACCGTGGCCGGCGTCTTCACCGGGCGGGGTATTCCCGTCTATCTTACCGGAAGGGCCACTCCCACCCCCGTTACTGCCTTTGCCATCAAGGAACACCGGGCCGGGGGGGCCGTAATGCTGACGGCCAGTCACAACCCGCCCGAATATAACGGTTTTAAGTTTATCCCGGAATATGCCGGGCCGGCCCTGCCCCACATTACCCGGGAGATTGAAGATAATATTCACCGCCTGCAGGCAACCGGGGAACACGAAGGCGGTCCGGCTGAACCTTCCGGGGAAGCTGCTCAAAAGATCGACCCCCGGCCTGCTTACTTCCAGCACATCACGAAGCTCATTGATCTTGACGCCATTAGAAAGGCCCGTTTAAGGATTATCGTGGATCCCATGTACGGGGCGGGTATCGGTTACCTGGAAGATATTCTGGCCGGTGAGGGGATCGAGGTGGAAGCAATCCATAACCGGCGGGATCCCCTTTTCGGCGGCAGTCTCCCCGAGCCGACCGGAAAGTCCCTGGGAGAGCTGCGCTCCCTGGTCCTGGAGCGTGAGGCCCATCTGGGCCTGGCCCTGGACGGTGATGCCGACCGCTTCGGCATCATTGACCGGGACGGCACCTATATCGCACCCAACCTGTTCCTGCCCCTGCTGTACTACCACCTGCTCCAGACCCGGGGTGAACGGGGGCCGGTGGCCCGCACCGTAGCCACCACCCATTTGCTGGACCGCCTGGCCCGTGCTTTTAATCAAGAAGTTTACGAGACACCCGTTGGCTTCAAATACATCGGCCAGCACCTGCTGGAGAAGAACTGCCTTTTAGGGGGGGAAGAAAGCGGCGGGTTGTCCATCCGCGGGCACATTCCGGAAAAAGACGGCATCCTGGCCGGGCTTCTGGCGGCGGAAATGGTGGCCGCCCACGGCAAAAGCCTGACCGGCCTGGCCTACGAGGTTTGGTCCCGTTTTGGCCGCCTGTACAGCGAGCGGCTGGACATTCATACGTCGGCGGAAGAAAAGAAAAGGGTCCTGGGTGTATTAAAGGACCTTTATCCTCCGGAAATTGGCGGCTTGAAGGTGGAGCGGCGCATCGCCGTGGATGGGATCAAGCTGGTGCTGGAAAACGGCGCCTGGGTGCTGGTGCGGGCTTCGGGCACCGAGCCCCTTTTCCGTATTTACGTGGAGGCCAGTACTGAAGAGGAGCTGCGCCGTCTCCAGCAGGCCGCGCGGAGCATGCTGGGGCTGTAAACCACGATTCCTATCTCGCCGGGCTTGCTACTTCCGCAGGGCGTTCACCGCCTGGGCAAGCCCGGCGATGCTGGCGGCCAGGTTCTCCAGCTTGGTTTCAATACGCACCAGCAGGTAGGCGGTGACCACAATGGGAAAACCCAGGTTGCCTACTGCCTGCAAAATGGTTTCCACAAGGCAGCACCTCCGGATATGAGAAGTGAGAAGTGAGAGGTGAGAAGTGGGATTAAGAAGGCATTCGGCTAAAGCCGAATACCAACCTTGGAATCCCTTCTTACGTCTTCTAAAGTTTGTGGCCCGGGGAGGCCGGCCCCCGGCTGTGTTGCCGGGGGCCGGGATATTGAAGGGGATGGTTTAGGCCGGATCGTACAGGTCGTTGGTGGTGCGGTCGACGATCTGCACATCCTGCTTGGATACCAGGGCGCCGCCGCCGGTGAGAAAGACGTTCCTGCTGATGATCAGGTCCATTACGGCTTCAATTTCGGCGGCGGTAACGTTATCCCGGGGGTTGTCCAGGCTGATGGTGAAGTTGGAGCCGCTTTGATTTTTAAAGACCATGCGCAGGGTCTGGGTGGTGGTGACAGCCACGAGAATGCACCTCCTTATTGTTTTGGCGTAAATATTCAGTGAACCCGGTTGGATGCGGCCCAGCACTCACCTAAATATGACTCTGCTCCCGGTGTTTCAGGTTTAATTGACACATCAGGTTTTGGGAAGAGCTAGTATTCCAGTGAGTGCTGGGTCCCCGCTCACTCCAGTGCTCCGCGTAAGATGCGCACCGCGGCTCGCTTCGGGCCGCCCAGCACTCACTGAATAAGCCATACTGCGAAAGCCAAATTTTCTACTGTCTTTTGCATTTGCCCTGGAATGAGCATTTTTGCCGGTGAGTGCTGGGTTGCCGGGTGCTGTTACCGGCGTGTGCTGCGTCGTTCGCCCCGGACAGCGCCGCATCCTCTTCATAACGGTTTTACTGAATATTTACGTTTTGGCCGGCTTTTAGTCGTGCCAGGGGAACCTGCTTTCTAATCGACAGGGGGGATCAACAGGCGGGGCCTGTATCCAAACCGGCCCCGCCTCCCTATGCGCCAACCATTACACCTGCACCAGGCGGGCGCTGTCAATCCGGTTCACGCCGGCCAGGGGGTATTCCTGCAGCCCGGCCAGGGCCTGGGCCACATCAAAGAGATCCTGGTCGGCGGCATCGGGGCGCACGTTATTCAGGTTTTTATTGCGGTAGACCGGGTTGCCCTCCCCGTCAAAGCCGGTTTGCAGCACCAGCCGCAGGACCGTGGTGCTGGGAACCTTGCTCACAGCCATAACGTGAAACACCTCCTTGAGCTTTGACCGAACACGTGTTCGCCTTTATGGCTTTATTATACCCCGGGCAGGGGGTACCGTCAAGGCCATAATTTGTCAGTTCATGTCTAATTTTGGAGCATTTCTATTTTAGGTACTTGTTGTATACCAGAATATGGTTGGCCAGCGTTGCTGCCGATTTTCAAGGTTGATGTCGATTTAATTTGACACTATTCGGGCTATTTGCTAGAATAGTCGTGGCAGTTTTTGCCCGCAGGACATGGAGGTGAATTGTATTGGCCAGGAGGCTGTTTACTTCAGAATCAGTTACCGAAGGCCACCCGGATAAGGTGGCCGATCAGATTTCCGATGCCATTCTGGATGAGATTATTGCCCGGGACCCCGACGCCCGGGTGGCCTGTGAAACGCTGGTCACCACCGGTTTGATTCTCGTGGCCGGCGAGATTACCACCAAATGTTATGTGGATATCCCCCGGATTGCCCGGGAAACGGTGCGGGAAATTGGCTATACCCGGGCCAAATACGGCTTTGACTGCGACACCTGTGCGGTGGTCACTTCCATTGACGAGCAATCGCCGGATATTGCCATGGGCGTGAATAAGGCCCTGGAGGCCCGTTCCGGGGAGATGACCGATTCGGAAATTGAAGCCATTGGTGCGGGGGACCAGGGTATGATGTTTGGTTTTGCCACCAATGAAACAAAAGAGTTCATGCCCCTTCCCATTGCCCTGGCCCACCGGCTGGCCCGCCGGCTGGCCACGGTCAGGAAGACCCGGGAACTGCCCTACCTGCGCCCGGACGGCAAGGTGCAGGTGACGGTGGAATATGAAGACGACCGGCCGGTGCGCATTGATACGGTGGTCATTTCAGCCCAGCATCACCCCCGGGTTCCCCTGGACCAAATCCGGGAAGACCTGATCGAAAAGGTTGTCCGGCCGATCATACCGCCGGAGCTGCTCAACTCTACCACCCGTTACTTCATCAACCCCACCGGTCGTTTTGTCATTGGTGGTCCCCAGGGGGATACGGGGCTGACCGGGCGTAAAATTATTGTGGATACCTACGGCGGTATGGCCCGCCACGGCGGCGGCTGCTTTTCCGGTAAAGATCCCACCAAGGTGGACCGTTCCGCCAGCTATGCCGCCCGCTACGTGGCCAAGAACATCGTGGCCGCCGGGCTGGCCGATAAGTGCGAGGTGCAGCTGGCCTACGCCATCGGCGTGGCCCGTCCGGTGTCCATAATGGTGGATACCTTCGGTACCGGCAGGGTCAGCGAAGAGCTTCTGGTCAAGCTGATCCGGGAACATTTTGACCTGCGCCCGGCCGGAATCATCAAAACCCTGGACCTGCGGCGGCCCATCTACCGCCGTACCGCCGCCTACGGCCACTTCGGCCGCACCGACATCGACCTCCCCTGGGAGCGCACCGACAAGGCCGAGATCCTGCGCAAGGAAGCGGGAGCGTAGGAGACCAGGCATATAGACATTGACAGCGCCGCATCCAACCGGGTTCACTGAATATTTACATTTAAACGCCGGGTAACCCTATCACCCCCGTTCGCGGTCCTGCATATGGTGGAGCAGGGGCGAATACGGGGGTGATTGACTTGCTGGTGCAGTTTCTCCTGGCGCTCTGGCTGGTGTGGCTCGTGCTGGTAGTGGTGAAGGTGTGCCGCCTGGTTCTGGTTTGCCGCCGTTATGCCGGGCATAGCCGGGGAAAACTGGTGTTGCTCCTGGGCAACCAGGATCAGGCCTGCGAGGGGTTTTTACGCCGGCTGGCTTTTGGATGTGAACTTTTGTTTCCCCGGGTGGAAATGGCCGTGGTGGTGGATGAACACAGTTGCGACGATACCTTTGGGATTGCCCGCATCCTAGGCCGCAAGCTGGGCTTCAGCGCCCTGCGGGCGAGGGAAACCAGCGGTGAGGAAAAGGCGGCCCTTTCGGCCATGCTGGTGCGCCTGCCGGGAGAACCCCGGAACGGCCTGGTTGGTGGGAAAAAACCCACCTGGTATTACGATGCCCGGGGATTACAGGGCCGGAACCTTTTACGCACACCCGTATTGCGGCAGATGGGCTGGGCGGCCTGAGGAACAGGGAGGAGGTAAACGACCTTTTCTTGTCGAAATAAACCCTTGAGGTGAGGAGTTTGAAGGGCATGCGTCGCATTACCCACGTTGCCTACACCTGGCTGGTCATCGGCCTGGGTGCGTGGGGCCTGGCGCGCCTTTTTTCTTTTCTGGACCTGGATTACGGCAGGCATTTTCTCGTTTTCATCGTCCTGGGGGTAGCCGCCGAGTGGCTGGCGGTCAACTTTCCCCACGGCCGGCTGTCGGGGGGTTTTGCACTGGTTCTGGCCACCTTTATCCTTTTTGATGCGCCGGCGGCGGCCTGGACCGGGGCCCTGGCCACCCTGATCAGTCAGGGGTTTTTGCCCCGGGGCAATCCCCTGCGGGCCGTTTTTTTCAATGCCGCCCAGCATGTGCTGGCGGTGATGGCCGGAAACTACGTTTTTCTCCGGGTTGCCGGTGCTGCCGGCAACCGGCTTACGGTGGAACTGGCCGCCGGCCTCCTTGCCTTTTCGGGGGCCTACTTTCTGGTGAATCACCTGCTGGTCTCTTTGTACGTTGCCCCCAGGAGATCCCTTTACCCCCTGCTTTCCTGGTGGGATGCCCTGCGCTGGGACGGGTTTACCTGCCTGTTCAGCATTCCCATAGGGCTGCTCATGGCCTTTTTGTACCGCGAAGCAGGTTTGTCCGGTGTGGTTCTCCTTTTCCTGCCCGTTCTGGTGGTACAGTTTGTCTTACGGTTATACGTGCATATGGAGCTGGTCAACAGGGAATTGCTGGCCCTCTACCACGTGGCCCGGGGATTGAGCCAGAGGCTTGATGTGCAGGAAATGTTGGACCTGGTGCTTAAAGAGACCCGCCGGGTGGTATCTTATCACAGCGGGGTGATTTACCTGTGGTCTGAGGACAGGCGGTATTTAGAGGCCCGGGCGGCTGCCGGTCCTTTCAGGGAAAAATTATGTAAGAGCGTGGTTTTTTCAGGGGAAGGTTTTATCGGCTGGGTCTTAGAAAACGGTGAGCCGGAAATTGTTCACGATGTGCGGGAAGATCCCCGGGTTCGGCAGGAACCGGGATTA
This sequence comes from Desulfofundulus luciae, assembly GCF_030813795.1. Taxonomy (NCBI): domain Bacteria; kingdom Bacillati; phylum Bacillota; class Clostridia; order Eubacteriales; family Peptococcaceae; genus Desulfofundulus; species Desulfofundulus luciae. The sequence goes on from NZ_JAUSUX010000001.1 coordinate 196,910, forward strand.
TTCCAGGTGCTGCGTTCTTTAATGGTTATTCCCCTTTCGGCCGACACAGGGAAGGTGGGTGTTCTGGTTATCGGGGATAAACGCCCCTTTGCCTTTAATGAAAACCACCTGCACACCGTTTCCGTCATTTGCGGCCAGGCGGCGATGGCCATTGCCAACGCCATCTTAATGGAGCGCCTGGCGGAAAGCGCCAATACCGACGGCCTGACTGGCATTTACAATCACCGTTATTTCACTTACCGGGCCGATGTCGAGTACCGGCGCACCCGGGATGCCGGGCTGCCCCTGGCGCTGATCATGCTGGATGTAGATAATTTCAAGCTGATCAACGACCGCTTCGGGCACGTGGCCGGGGATGCGGTGCTGGTGGAACTGGCCGGGCTCCTGCGGGATGCCGTGGGTGAGGCGGGGGTGGTTTGCCGGTACGGTGGGGAAGAATTTGCCGTCCTCCTGCCCGGCTATGATGCCGCCCGGGCCGGTGCCCTGGCCGGGGAACTGAGGCGGCTGGTGCGGGAACATCATTTTGCGGTAGAGGGCATGCCCCGGCAGGTACGGATCAGCCTGGGGGTAGCGGCCTGCCCCCGGGATGCGGTGGATGTAACCACGCTGGTGCAACGGGCCGACCAGGCACTTTACGGGGCCAAAAAAGCAGGCAAAGATCGCGTGATGCTGTACGAGCAGTTAGCCGAACTGCCGCGGTAGTGAGAAGTGGGAGGTGAGAAGTGGAAAGTGGGAAGTAAGAAGTGAGAAGTGAAAAGTGGGAGCTGATCGGGGTGCACCGTCTTTTAATCCCCCTGCGGGAACTGTGGAGCGATTTTCTGGATCTATTATTTCCCCCGTCCCGGGGGTGTCCCCTCTGTGGTGCCCCGGCGGAAGATGGAGAGCTTTGCCCCAGGTGCCGGGAGATGTTTTTAGACAACAGAATGCCGGTTGGCTGTACTATTTGCGGCTGCTTTCAGAGGCCGTCAGGAAAAAGAACCGGCACTCATGGTGAGGAGCCCGGAGGGTCTGGCAGTGGGGCTCTTGTCACAACTTCCCGGTCTACCGGCCGGGGCGGTGCTCCTTTCCCGCACCTGCTCTGCCCCCGGTGTGGGTCCGGGCGCCCTCCCTTTAACGCGGCCCGGGCCGTCGGTCCCTACGAAGGCGTGTTGAAAGAAGCTGTCCTGCGCCTGAAGTTTCGCCGGGAGCGGGGACTGGCACGCCCCCTGGGACGTCTTTTGGCCGCGGTGGCCCGGGAAATAGTTCCCCCTGGAACGCTTCCCCTTGTGGTCCCGGTGCCCCTTTCCCGGAAACGCATGCAGGCCCGGGGGTTTAATCAGGCCGAATGGCTGGCCCGGGAACTGTCCCTGACGCTGGGCTGGTCCCTTGTGCCGGCCCTGCGCAAGGTGCGGGAAACTCCTCCCCAGACCGGGCTATCCCGCGCGGACCGTTTGAGCAATCTGTCAGGCTGCTTTGCTGTTGCCCCGGACGTTCTGCTGCCGGGGCGGGTGGTGCTCCTGGTGGATGATGTTTTCACCACCGGCTCGACCGTCCGGGAATGTACAAGTACCCTTCTTGCGGCGGGTGCGGCGGGGGTCTACGTGGTCACCGTGGCTGCTCCTTTTTGTTCGCGTGATTTGACAGCGGGTTCGCCGGGGGAGGCATAAATGTAACTTAATGTGACAAAATTTTTGCTCACCAACAGTTTATCCAAATCCGAAAGGGTTGTCCGGCGGGTTATTAACAGGCTTATCCACATTATCCACAGCTTTTTCATCCACAGGAAACTTTTCCACAGGCGTTTTTCGACATGGCGATCCCGGTTGGACGGTGCCGGGTGCCGTTTTCAACTGTGCGCAGCTCCTGGAATTTCTCCGGCCGGAGGCGGTGGGTTCAGGAGTAACGTATGGTCGATTACATGGCAGGCCTTGACATCAGGGGTTAAATATGTTAGTATTCACCTGCGTGTGTGTGCAAGCACCCACGGGATTTTATGCTGGGAGGAATGTTTCATGCAGGGAAGAGTCAAGTGGTTCAGCGCCGAGAAGGGTTACGGTTTCATCGAGAGGGAGGACGGCAAGGATGTCTTTGTTCACTTCTCGGCCATCCAGGAAGAAGGGTTCAAAACCCTGAACGAAGGTCAGCTCGTGGAGTTTGATATCGTCGAGGGTGCCCGTGGGCCTCAGGCGGCCAATGTGGTGAAGTTATAAGTTTAGGGAGCAGAACCCCGGCCCGGTGGCCGGGGTTTTTGGCATTTTTGCCAGGCGACAGGCAGGAATTCCGGCTATTTTCGGGAATAATATTAATACCAGGGACCAGAAAGGAGAGGGTGCCAGATGAAAGTACAGGTACGGGGCAGGAACGTGGAAGTAACCAACGCCTTGAAGGAGTATGTGGAAAAGCGCCTGGGCAAGCTGGTGAAGTATCTCGACCTGATTGAAGAGGCGCAGGTAACCCTCACCGTGGAAAAGGATTCCCACCGGGTGGAAGTAACCATTCCCATCAACGGCATCATTTTGCGGGGCGAGGAAAGCACCGGCGACATGTACGCCTCCATCGACCTGGTGGTGGAAAAGCTGGAAAAACAAATCGAGCGCTATAAGGGCAGGCTGTACCGCCGCCTGGGCCGCCAGAACACGGAGGTGAAAGCCGGGGACAATAAAAAGGAGGAAGACGGCCCCCAGATTGTGCGCACCAAGCGGTTTGCCATGAAGCCCATGTCCGTTGACGAAGCGGTAATGCAGATGAACCTTCTGGGGCACAGCTTTTTTGTCTTCTCCAACGCGGATACGGAAAAAGTCAACGTGGTGTACCGGCGCAGGGACGGCAACTACGGCCTGATCGAGCCCGAGTTTTAAAGGTTTTACCCTCTAGAAATCCGCCGGCAGCAGCCTGTACTTGAAACCGTCCCCGGCGGGTGCTACAATAAATACCGGAGTTACTTTGGAAGAGGAACCTTTACGGTTCCTCTTATTTACGAAGGGTGATTTTTATGCTCAAGTTGCTGCGCAACTGGCTGGATGACAACGCGCGGGAAATAAAGCGTTTGCAGCGGACGGTAGATCAGATAAATGCCCTGGAGGGGGAAATTTCTGCCCTTTCCGATGGGGATTTGCGCGCCAAAACCGGGGAATTCAAGGAGCGCCTGGCCAGGGGCGCCACCCTGGACGATCTCCTGCCCGAGGCTTTTGCCGTGGTGCGGGAGGTCAGCCGGCGGATCCTGGGCATGCGCCATTTTGACGTGCAACTGATGGGCGGCATTGTCCTGCACCAGGGAAAGATTGCCGAAATGAAAACCGGTGAAGGCAAAACCCTGGTGGCCACCCTGCCGGTCTACCTCAATGCCCTTACAGGCCGGGGTGTCCATGTAGTTACGGTAAACGACTACCTGGCCCGCCGGGACAGCGAGTGGATGGGCCGGATTTACAAGTTTCTGGGTCTTTCCGTGGGGCTCATCGTGCACGGGCTGGATACGGCAGAAAGGCGCAGGGCCTATGCCGCCGACGTGACCTACGGCACCAACAACGAATTCGGCTTTGACTACCTGCGGGACAATATGGCCATCCACCCGGACCAGCTGGTGCAGCGGGAGCTTTTCTATGCCATCGTGGACGAAGTGGACAGCATTCTCATCGACGAAGCCCGTACGCCCCTGATCATTTCCGGCCAGGCCGACAAGGCCACCGATTTGTACTACACCTTTGCCCGCCTGGTGCCCCGGTTGCAAAGGGACGTTGACTACACGGTGGACGAAAAGGCCCACTCGGTCACTCTCACCGAGGAGGGCGTGGCCAGGGTGGAAAAGATGCTGGGGGTGGAAAACCTCTACGACGACCGGCACATGCAGTTGACCCACCACCTGAACCAGGCCCTGAAGGCCCATGCCCTGATGAAGCGGGACCGGGACTACGTGGTCAAGGACGGCCAGGTGATCATTGTGGACGAATTCACCGGCCGGCTGATGTTCGGGCGCCGTTACAGCGACGGCCTGCACCAGGCCATTGAAGCCAAGGAAGGGGTGCGGGTGGAGCGGGAGTCCCAGACCCTGGCCACCATCACTTTCCAGAACTACTTCCGCATGTACGAAAAACTGGCCGGGATGACGGGCACCGCGGCCACGGAGCAGGAAGAATTCCGCAAGATCTACGGGCTGGACGTGGTGGTTATTCCCACCCACAAGCCCATGATCCGCAGGGACCTGCCAGACGTGGTCTACAAAACCGAGCAGGCCAAATTCCGGGCGGTGGTTGAGGAAATTGCCCGCCGCCACGCCACCGGCCAGCCGGTGCTGGTGGGCACCATCTCCATCGAAAAGTCGGAGATCTTAAGCCGGATGCTCAAAAAGCGGGGGATTCCCCACCAGGTGTTGAACGCCAAGTACCACGACAAGGAAGCCGAAATAGTGGCCCAGGCCGGCCGGCTGGGAGCGGTGACCATTGCCACCAACATGGCCGGCCGGGGTACCGACATCCTCCTGGGGGGGAACCCGGAATTCCTGGCCCAGGCCGAGCTGCGCCAGCAGGGGTACGACCCGGGTGACGATGATCCCCGGGTGCGGGAACTTTACCGGGCCACCCTGGAGAAATACAAAAAGATTACCGATGAGGAACACAAGCGGGTGGTGGCCCTGGGCGGCCTGCACATCATCGGCACCGAGCGCCACGAGAGCCGGCGCATTGACAACCAGCTGCGGGGCCGGGCGGGACGCCAGGGGGACCCCGGCTCAAGCCAGTTCTTTATTTCCCTGGAAGACGACCTGATGCGCCTGTTCGGTTCGGAGAACATTGCCGGGATTATGGACCGGCTGGGCATTGAAGAAGATATGCCCATCGAGCACGCCCTGGTTACCAAATCCATCGAGACGGCCCAGAAGCGGGTGGAAAGCCGCAACTTTGACATCCGCAAGCACGTCCTGCAGTACGACGACGTGATGAACCAGCAGCGGGAAGTGATCTACCGCCAGCGGCGGCAGGTTCTCATGGGTGAAAACCTCAAGGAAGTCGTCCTGCAGACCATCGCCCAAACCGTGGAGCGGGCGGTGGACACCTACTGCCCCGAGGGAGTGCACGAGGAGGAATGGGACCTGGCGGGGCTTTTGCATTATGCCGAGCAGCTCTTCCTCCCCGGCCACAAGCTTACCCCCGGGGATTTTACCGATATGGGGCGCCGGCAAATTGTCGAAGAGCTCAAGGAGAAGGCCCTGGCTGCCTACGAGGCCCGGGAGTCGGAGCTGGGCGCCGAGGTGCTGCGGGAGCTGGAGCGGGTTCTGCTGCTCCGCATTGTGGACGAAAAGTGGATGGACCACCTGGACGCCATGGACCAGCTGCGGGAGGGGATTGGCCTCCGGGCGTACGGGCAAAAGGACCCCCTGGTGGAATATAAATTTGAAGCCTACGAGATGTTCCAGAACATGATTGCCAGCATCCAGGAGGACCTGGTCCGCTACATCTACCGGGTTAACGTGGTGCAGGCTCCCCAGCCGCAGCAGCGGCAGTTGGTGGAAAACCGCTACCAGGAGGAAGGCCCCCGGCAGCCGGTGCGGCGGGAACAAAAGGTGGGCCGCAACGATCCCTGCCCCTGCGGCAGCGGCAAGAAATACAAGAAATGCTGCGGCCGGGCGGCGGCAGGTTAAAGCCATCAAATAATAAGAGGTGAACAGGTTATGTACGCCGAACTGTCCCGGGAACTGGAGAACCTGGGTAAACGCATCGAAGAATTGAGGGTTTCTCTTTGACATTGCCCAAAAGGAAGAGGAAATAAAGCGCCTCGAGGAAGCCATGCTGGACCCGGGCTTCTGGAATGACCCGGAACAGGCCCAGCAGGTGACGCAGAAGCTGGCCGCCTTAAAAGACCGGGTGGCCCGGTACCGGGAACTGACCCGGGGCCAGGAGGACCTGGCCGTCCTCCTGGCCCTGGGGGAAGAGGAGGAGGACGAGGCGGTGGCCCGGGAAGTGGCCGGGGAGCTGAAGAAGCTTGCCCGGCGGGTGGAGAAGATGGAGCTGGAGGTGCTGTTGAACGGCCCCTACGACCGGGGGAATGCCATTGTCTCCCTCCATGCCGGGGCCGGCGGCACCGAAGCCCAGGACTGGGTGGAGATGCTCCTGCGTATGTACACCCGCTGGGCGGAGGAAAAGGGCTATCGGGTGGCCATCATGGATATGCTGCCCGGGGATGAGGCGGGCATAAAAAGCGTCACCTTTTCCGTGGCCGGACCCAACGCCTACGGCTACCTGCGGGCGGAAAAGGGCGTCCACCGGCTGGTGCGCATTTCCCCCTTTGATGCCGCCGGGCGACGGCACACTTCCTTTGCCTCGGTGGATGTGCTGCCCGAGGTGGAAGAGGATATACAGGTGGAGATCAGGCCCGAGGACCTGAAAATCGACACTTTCCGCTCGAGTGGTGCCGGCGGGCAGCATGTGAATAAAACCGACTCGGCGGTGCGCATCACCCACCTGCCCACGGGCATTGTGGTCCAGTGTCAGAGTGAGCGTTCCCAGATTGCCAACCGCAACGCGGCCATGAAACTGCTCAGGGCTAAGCTGCTGGATCTGGAAATAAAGAAAAAGGAGGCCGAACTGGCCGCCCTGCGGGGCGAGCAGGCGGAAATTGCCTGGGGCAACCAGATCCGCTCCTACGTCTTTCATCCCTACAGCCTGGTCAAGGACCACCGCACCGGGGTGGAGGTGGGCAACGTCCAGGCGGTCATGGACGGGGAAATAGACGAGTTTATCTCCGCCTATTTGCGGCAGAAGGCAAAAGGTTAGAACCAGTGCGAAGAGCACTGGTTTTTTACAATTTCCCACAATTCCTTGATAATTTTTCCGCATTCCACCTGTATATTTTAAGTGTGGTGGGGCTTGGCAAAGAAGGACCGCGTATGGGAATCCCGGTTTACCCAACCCTGACAAGGAACTGGCTGCCATGCTGTCGAAAACAGAATGACAGGAAGCCGGACTCTCTTTTCGCAAGAGAGTCTGGCTTTTTGGTAAAATGGAAAAAAAGGGGGATTGGCACTTGTTTCGTGTTTTCCTGGTTGAAGATGAAGTAAATTTAAGTAAAATATTAACTTCCTACTTAGAAAAAGAGGGCTGGGAAGTACGGTCCTTTAATGATGGGCAGTCCGCCCTGCAGGCCATGGGTGAGCACCCGCACCTGTGGATACTGGATATCATGCTTCCTGATATTGACGGTTACCAGCTCCTGCGCAGCATCAAAGAGGCGTCGCCGGACGTTCCGGTTATCTTCATATCGGCCCGGGATGCCGATCTGGATCGGATCATAGGCCTGGAGATGGGAAGTGACGATTACCTGGCAAAACCATTTTTACCCCGGGAACTGGTTATTCGCGTGCACCGTCTCCTGGAACGGGTTTACAAATCAACGCCGAAAAACCCGTTGATCGACCTGGGTTCCTATGTCCTGGATGAAGACAGGCGCATAGTTCTCAAGGGGCGGGAGAGCATCGAATTAACATCAAAAGAATTCGACCTTCTTTTGTATTTTGCCAGGCACAGGGGACAGGCCCTGTCCCGGGAGCAGATTATCAACCGCGTATGGGGGGTGGATTACGTCGGCAGCGACCGGGTCGTAGACGACCTGGTGCGGCGGCTGCGGAAAAAAATGCCGGACCTCCGCATCGAAACCATATATGGCTTTGGATACAGGATGACGGTCAAATGAAAAAAATTTCGCTGACGGTAAAAATGTGGCTGGCCCTTTCGCTGGTCAGCCTGCTGGTGTATGTGATTGTCATACTCATCATGCCCTTTCTGATCCGCAACTTTTTTACGGTTAGCATGATGGGGCCACAAGCGCCGCCGGAAAGACCGCCTGAAAAAAATGCCAGGGGGGGGAATATTGCCCCCGGGCCATCGCCCGGACCCTCTGTTCTGGGCAGGCCGGACTTTCGGATTCGTGATTTTATTGTTTTAGCAGACGGGACAACCATACCCGCAGAGGTTAAACAAATGTTTTCATCTTCGTTTATCCAGGAAATCCTGCAAAACGCGGTATCCCAGCAAACATCCACACATCTGTATGAATATGACCGTGGTCAGGAAAAGATTCGCTATGTCATAAGAAAAGAGCAGGCTTACGGGCGCCCTCTGTATCGGGTTGCGCTTATAAGAAAGTCGGAAGAAGACAGATTTATAAAAACATTATTGTTTAACTTTATGGTATTCACCGGTATTGCTCTGATAATCAGCTGGTTTGCTTCTCTTTTTATTGCCCGCTACCTGACCCGGCCGCTGATTCAAATGGAAAAGCATGTTAAGCGTATTGCCGGCCGCAACTGGCACGAACCCCTGGATGTAAAGCGGGGTGATGAAATAGGCCGGCTGGCCCGCTCCATTGAGATTATGCGCCGGCAGCTTGTTCGCCAGGATGAAATGCAGCAGTCCATGCTGCAGAATATCTCCCACGAGTTGAAAACACCGGTCATGGTAATCCGCAGCTATGCCCAGGCCATCCAGGACGGGGTCTACCCCAAGGGCGATCTGGCCGGCAGCATCCAGGTGATCGACGAGGAAGGTGCACGCCTGGAAAAGCTGGTTAAACAGTTGCTTTATTTAACACGACTTGATTACCTGGCCACGCGGGAAAGGGTTCAAAAAGAGGTAAAATTGAACACGCTGGTTGAAAATATAGTGCAGCGTCTGTGCCCGCAACGGCCGGAAATATCATGTCAGCTGGATTTGCAGCCGGTAAGTATTTCTGGAGATGAAGAAGTTCTGCGGGTTATGATTGAGAACCTGCTGGAAAATCACCTGCGGTATGCGGTTTCGCGTCTTGAGATCAGCCTCGGGTTAAGCGATGAAAAAACGGAGATGGTCCTCTCTTTCTGGAATGACGGTTCCAGGATTGAGCCCCACATCCTCGACCAGTTGTTCCAGCCTTTCCATAAAGGGCGGGAGGGCAAATTCGGGCTGGGGCTGACCATAGTCCAGCGGATCGTAAAAATGTACCGGGGAGAGATCAACCTGAAAAATGAGAGGGGCGGTGTATCTTCGACGGTTAAAATCCCCATTGAGGGACGTAAATTAACTGGTTGTTAAATTGGAATGCGGGGGGAGCGTCATGCAAAGCGAGCCCAATTTCTTTTTGAAACAACTAAATATTCTTTCCAATGGCTTAAAAAGAAGAAAAATAATAATTGGAATATCGGCAATTGTTATCCTTGCGGTGGCAGGTTTTTATGTTCTGGGAGGAGCCAGAAAAGCAGAGGGCAATTACATTACCGAAACAGTTAAGAGGGGTATCATCACCAGTACTATTTCGGCCAGCGGCATAGTGGAGCCGGTAAATACTGTTTCGTTAAGTTTCAAAAACGCGGAAGTAATTAAGAAAATATACGTAAAAGTAGGCGATCGCGTTGCTGCAGGGCAGCTGCTGGCCGAACAGGATACTGCCAATCTGGAGGCACAGGTAAGCCAGGCTTCGGCAAATTTGAAGGGAGCGACCGCCAAACTGGAACTCTTAAAGAAAGGCGCGAGGCCGGAAGAAATAGCCCAGGCCGAGGCAAACGTCAGGATGGCCCGGGCGAGCTACGACCTGGCAAAATCCAGCCTGGAGCGGTATCAACAGTTTTATCAGGAAGGATACATTTCACAAGCCGACCTTGACAAGGTAATTTCCGACTATGCCACCGCGGAGGCTAAATTAAAGCAGGCTGAGGAATCCTTGAAGCTGCTCCGGGCGGGTAATCGCCCGGAAGACATAGCGGTGGCCGCTGCCCAGGTGGAAATCAGCAGGGCGCAGCTTCAGTTGGCCAGAAAAGATCTGGCGGAAGCAAAATTGTTCAGCCCTATAGACGGCATTGTAAGCCAAATAAACGGTTCGGAAGGCCAGCGGGCTGCGGCTAACAACAACAATACCAGTGGAGGCGGGTTCATTACTATTATTTCGGAAGCCCTGCAGGTCAAGGCCCAGGTTAACGAAGCTGACATTGGCAGGCTGAAGGTTGGACAAAGGGCAGAGTTTACGGTTAACTCCTTCCCCAATAAAACCTTCACCGGCAGGGTGAGCAGCATCTCCCCCCAGGCGTACACGGAATCAAACGTGCAGCTCTATGATGCGGTTATCCAGCTGGACAAAAACCAGCAGGGATTAATGGCTGGAATGCCAGCAAACGTGAACATAATTGTTGACAGGCACGAGAACACCCTCACCATACCGAAAGGCGCCGTTGCTTACGCTGTCAGTTACCTGAATAAAATGAGACAGGGGGGTACCTTGAAACGGGAATCGTCCGGCTGGTTCGGCAGCGGCCGACCGAACAGTTTCCAGACCGTCGGTAGTGCCGGTTCCGGTCGCGGCGGCGGCAGCGGCAATGCAGCAGGGACATCCGGGCCGGCAAAAGGAAATGAGCAGGGACAGCAGGCTGTCGTCCTTGTCCTGGACAAATCCGGCAAACCCGCGCCCCGGCGGGTGGTGTTGGGGCTGGCGGACCTCACAAGCCATGAAGTTCTGGAGGGTCTTGATGAAGGGGACAGGGTGGTGGTAGGATCCCTGGGCCAGGAAACTACCGGTGTACGCAGTCAGGGCAACAACCCGCCGTTTATGCCCGGCGCCGGAGGCGGCGGTATGCCTCGCGCTGGAGGCGGTGGAATTCGCTGACCGGGGCGGCCGGTTTGACTCGCAAGCGAGCCCGAATCCTTATTTGACAAACGATAGGGGGTAAGCGAAAGGTTTCGCCGCGACATAACAGGTGATTTCACTGAAAGGTTACAGAAAAACAGCTTCGGGTGGTGATGCGGTATGGCCGGGAAAACGGCGATCGTGCTGGAAAACATCAAAAAAGTATACAACATGGGGGAAACCCAGATCTTCGCCTTGAAGGGTATCAGCCTGACCATCCGGGAAGGTGAAATGGTTGCCATCATGGGTCCTTCCGGTTCGGGCAAGAGCACCCTCCTCAACATTATGGGCTGCCTGGACAGGCCTACCGGGGGAACCTATTACCTGGGCGGCGAGGATGTTTCCCGGCTGAACAGAAACCAGTTGGCCCTTATCCGCAACAAAAGGATTGGCTTTGTTTTTCAGAGTTTCAACCTGCTGGGAAGGTTCCCCGTACTGGCCAATGTTCAATTACCGCTTGTATATGCCGGGGTGGGAAAAAAAGAAATGGCGGACAGGGCAAGGGAGGCCCTGGACTGGGTCGGGATGTTAAAATATGCAGATCACTATCCCGGTCAATTGTCGGGGGGCCAGCAGCAAAGAGTCGCCATAGCCCGGGCCCTGGTAAACAACCCTTCCTTAATCCTGGCGGACGAGCCTACGGGTGCCCTTGATTCAAGAACAAGCATAGAAATTATTTCGGTAATTCAGAGATTGAATATCGAAAAAGGCATCACTGTGGTGATGGTTACCCATGAGAAAGACATCGCCCTCTACTGCCGCCGCCTGATTAATGTGAAGGACGGCCGTATTCTGGGCGATACCCCGGTGGCAAACCCGGGGAACGCCGCCGAGGATCTGGCAGCCATTCCGGAAGAAAGGGAGATGGATGCTTGAACTTTATTCATAATTTGGAAGTGGCCATGAACGGCTTGAAAGCAAATAAGATGAGATCTTTTCTGACAATGCTCGGCATCATCATTGGCGTCGCCGCAGTCATAATCATGATCTCCCTGGGGCAGGGCGCCAGTAAAAGGATTGCCGGCCAGATTGCCAGCATGGGATCAAACCTGCTTATAGTCTTCCCCGGGGCCGGGCAGGGACCTGTACGCGGGGCATCGGGCAGCGTCAACACCCTCACCCTGGAAGACGCAGAAGCCATAGCCGGGCTGAGTATGGTGGCCCATGTGGCACCGGAGTTGCCCACCAACGCCACCCTGAGTTATGCCAGCCAGACCTGGACCGCCCGGGTTGTCGGCACCACCCCGGAAATGCAGGTGATAAAAGATTGGCCTGTGAGCGCAGGGTCGTTTTTTACCGGAGATGACATAAGAAGTGCTGCCATGGTGGCGGTTCTGGGCAAAACGGTGGTTGACAACCTTTACCTGCCGGGCACCAATCCGGTGGGTTCAACGATCAGGATAAACAAATTACCCTTTACCGTCGTAGGGGTTCTTGCCCCCAAGGGCGCTTCCCTGATCGGTGAGGATCAGGATAACGTCGTGTACATACCGGTAAGTACGGCCCAGAAAAGGTTGATGGGTGTAAATTATGTTCGCCTGATCAATGTTCAGGCCGAAACTCCGGAAAGTATGGATTTAGTCCAGAGCAGCATAGAAAACCTGCTGCGGGAGAGGCATCACGTGGCCGGTACCAGCTCCGACGACTTTAATGTGCGCAATTTAACTTCCGTCCTTGAAACCGCTGAAAGCACCACTGCCGTTATGACCCTGCTCCTGGCCAGTGTGGCGGCCGTGTCCCTCCTGGTGGGCGGTATAGGAACCATGAATATTATGCTGGTTTCCGTTACGGAGAGGACAAGGGAGATTGGCCTGCGCATGGCCGTGGGAGCAACCGAAAGCAATATCCGCAACCAGTTCCTGGTGGAAGCCCTGGTTCTCTGCCTGATAGGGGGGGTTGCGGGAATTCTCGTCGGGATCGCCGGGTCCAAAATAATCTCAAAAGCTTTCGGGTGGCCGACGTTTGTTACAGTGTATTCTGTCTTATTATCCGCAGGTTTTTCGGCAGTTGTTGGGGTTTTCTTCGGGTATTACCCTGCCAAAAAGGCGGCAGGCCTGGATCCCATCGAAGCACTCCGCTTCGAGAGGTAGAACCACCCTTGTTTAAAATTACTTTGGCAAAGATGGGAGGTATGGTTTTGATAAAATGGATTTTGTCAATTTTGATGGCAGCTCTGGCCTTTTTAAGCGTGCTGCAGCCTGCAATGGCCGGGGAGCCCGCCCGGCCCGAGCTTTCGTTGAACAAGGCCATAGAGATGGCTATCACACAAAACAAGGCGCTTAAAAAAGCCGAACTGGAAATAAAACGCACTGAAGCGCTGCGTGATGAAGCGGCGGACCAGCTTGACTTCACCCCCACCGGGGGCAGCGGTTACGACCCGCAGGTGGAAGCGGCGTGGGCTTCCCTGTTACAGGCGGACCTGACCTGGCGCATGTCCAAAAAAAGTTATGATGCCCGGCTCGACGGCATCACCCTGGCTGCATGCCAGCAGTACTGGAATGTATTAAAAGCCCAGGAAAATGTAAAGGTAAAGGAACTGGCCGTGGAGCTGGCCCGCCTGGAGCTGCAAAAATCCCAATCGGCGTACCGGCTGGGTTTGACCGGTAAGTTGAACCAGAGCAACGCGGCAGGCGGGACGGTGGCTTCCGTTAAGGGGCTGGAACAGGCCGGGACGGATGTCGCTAAAGCAGAAAGCGAACTGGCGGCAGCGCAAAATGAACTGGATAAAGCGTATGTAAAGCTGAATCAACTGGTGGGACTGCATCCCGGGGACCGGCCGGTTCTGGTTGATAAACTGGAGTTTTACCCGCTGCAGGTATCAGACCTGGACACCGAGGTGAACCGGGTGCTGGAAAGCAGCCCGTCCGTGTGGCTGGCTGAACAGGAGGTCACCCAAAAGAAATATACGGCCGACCTGTTGTGGGCCAGGGGGCAGTACACTCCCTACGATGCCCGACAGGCGGAAATGGAGCAGGCCGAAGTGGATGCCCGGAGCGTCAGAGATACCGTCGAAATGCAGGTGCGTGACCTGTACCACACCCTGAAAAGCCTGGAGGAATCTTACAAATCAGCGGAACAGGCGGCGGCTACGGCCGGGGAGGAGCTAAAGGAAAAACAAGTCATGTACCGGCTGGGCCTGGCAACCAGGGCTGATGTACTGGCGGCGGAGGTCAATCTGGCCGGGGCGAATTACACGCTTACAGATCTCGCCGCACAGTATGCCTACAACAAGATGGTGTTCCAGAAACCCTGGGCACCTGCGTACAGCGACACCGGCGGGTCGTCTCCCGGCGGCATGTGATTCCACTTTCCCTAAGCCTTATTGCGGCTGCAGCCGCGTGGCGGTGGGACTGGCGGAAAACGGGGGGTGTCCCCGGTTTTCCTTATCTTGATGTGAAATTAAGCAATATTTAAAAAAATCTTTTCAAATTTAACGGTTTTTGCAGCCCGAATTATTGCATTGACCTTTTTGAGGCTTTGACAAAATGTTTATTATATCACATGCTGGGTATGTGAAAAATCATACATTCACAATTTCTGGGGAAAGGGGCGGGGGTAATGGCTTCCGGGGATTTCCCGCGGGCAAAGCTGATGCTGGGAGCCCTGCTGGTGGTGCTGGCCATCTGGGCTTTCCAGCTTGTCTTTTTCCACCTCGCCTTCGGTCAAACGGAAAAAACCTTCGGCGAGAGGATGGAGAAGCTGATCCTGTCGGCCCGGCTGGTGGAGCTCACCTCCCGCAGTACCCTGCTGCCGGAAGAAGAAGCCCGGCTGCGGTCTTACGCCCGGCGCCTGGCGGAGTTGACCCGTACCCCCCGGGGCCGGGAACTCTCCCGCCGCCTGGCCGAAGCGGTGGATCGCTTCCTTTCCCGGCCTCCGGCCTTGCGGGCTCCGGCTCGTGCGGAACTGGCGGAACTGGCCCGGAAAAACGACGCCTTCCAGCGCCGCAGGCTTGAGGAGGAGGTTGCCCTTGCCGGGAGGGATTTCCGGCGCCTCTTCGGCGTGGTGGCGGCCACCAGCGGGGCTGCATTTTTGCTGAGCGGGGCCGTGGTGGGCCTGTTGTGGATATGGCTTTTGCGCCAGATGGAATTGAATCGCCTGGTGGTCAGGTGCACCCGCAACGCCGTGCTGGTGGGCGACCGGCATGGCAGGGTAGCCCTGGTTAACCCGGTTTTTGCCGGGCTGGCGGGGAAAGCACCCGGAGAACTTACCGGTCTTCCCCTGGAAGCTGCGGGGCCGACGGGGGCGCTTCTGGCCCGCCGCATCAAGAGGGGCGAGGAGGTGATCGGGCGGGAAGTGCTGTGGCAGACTGCCGACGGGTGCCCGAAGTGTTTTTCCGTGGACGTGATCCTCTTGAAGGACCGGGACAACCGGGTGCGGGGCGGCGTGGCCGTATTGAGGGATGTCACGGCCCAGTGGAGGGAGCGGCAAAAGGCCGAGCAGGAAAAAGCCGCCTTAAAAGAGATGGCCCGGCGTGATCCCCTCACCGGGCTGTTAAACCACGGGGCGCTGATGGAACACCTGGAGGTGCTGGTGGGAAAGGCGCTGAACGAAAACCGGCCCCTCGCCTTTTTGATGCTCGACCTGGACCACTTTAAAATCTACAACGATACCCTGGGCCACCCCGCCGGCGACAGGCTCCTGCGGGAATTTGCCCGGTTGCTGGAGAAGAACGTGCGCGCGCAGGACCTGGTGGCCAGGTACGGCGGCGACGAGTTTGCCGTGATTTTACCCGACACCGACGGGGCCGGCGCCTACCAGATTGCGGAACGGCTGCGCCGGGAAGTTGCCGCACACCCCTTTCCGGGGAGGGAGGTGCTGCCCGGGCGCTGCCTGACCGTTTCCATCGGGGTGGCCGACACCACCTGTGCGGGGACGAATTCCGCGGAGCTTTTAATTAAAGCCGCCGACGAGGCCCTTTACGTGGCCAAACTGGGTACCCGCAACCGGGTGGAGCTTTACCACAGCGCCCTCTCCGAGATCAAGCAGGCCATGCAGGGGGACCAGCGGGAAGCCCTGCTGGTGGCCGTACGCACAAACCTCCTCTTCCTCCATATGCGGGACCACTACACTTATCATCACTCCGAGCGGGTGGTCGGGTACGCGAAGATAATCGCCCGGGAGATGGGCCTCTCCCCTGACGAAACGCGGATGCTGCGCATTGGCGCCGTCCTCCACGACATAGGCAAGGTGTGCGTCCCCCCGGAGATTCTCACCAAAGAAGGACCCCTGACGCCGGAAGAGTGGGAGGAGGTGAAAAAACACCCGCAGCACGGGGTGGGGATTCTGGCGCCCTTTTCCCTTCCCGCGCCGGTAATCGAGATCGTGCTGCACCACCACGAGCGCTACGACGGTACGGGCTACCCGGCGGGCCTGAAAGGTGAAAAAATACCCCTTTTCGCCCGCATTGTCAGCGTGGCCGACGCCTTTGACGCCATGATTGTGGACCGGCCCTACCGCCGGGCCCTTTCCCTCCCGGCCGCCCTTGAGGAACTGCGGCGCTGCGGGAAATCCCAGTTCGACCCGGAAGTGGCCCGGCGGTTTGCCCGGGCAGTGGAGGAGGGAGCGCTGGAAGAGGGGCAACCGCTGCAAGCTGACAACCATGAAAAACAAGCAGAACCGGGAGGGATGAAGGGTGTTTAAAGGGCTGCGGGCACAGTTTTTAAGCGGCTTCGCCGTGGCCACCCTTTTTGCGGTGCTGGTTTGCGGGCTGGTCATTTACCTGGTGAACCAGAGCATGGCCGATTTAATAGAGGTGGAAACTGTCAACGAGAGGGCCCATCTGGCCTCAAAAGTTGCCGAGCTGGGTTACCAGAAGAGCGCTTCGGCGCGCGGCTACCTCCTTTACGGGACCCCTGCATATTACGAGCAGTGGGAGAACGCCACCGCCGAGCAGGCTAAAACGCTGGAGCACCTTTTGAGCATTACCCGCCGGGAAGAAAACAGGGTGCTGGTGAGGCAGATGCTCGAGGCCTGCCGCCGTTACGACGATTTCGTGCGGGAGCAGGTGATGACCCCGGCCCGGGCGGGGAACCGCGAGGCGGCGCTGAAAGCGGCCCGGGACCGGGGAAAGGACCTGGCGGACGAAATGTTTGCGGCCACAAAAAATTACCAGGCCAAGCGCGCCAACGAAATAGCCGCGCTGCAGGAGCGGGTGCTGGCCCGGGTTAAGCCCGCCCGGAGTGCAGCCGTTCTCTTCACCCTGGCCGGCCTGGTGGTGGGTGCGGGTATTTGCCTGTGGCTGGCCAGCCGGGCAGCGCGGGCGGCCGGCACGCTGGCCTCCGCCGCGGCGGCTGCCGCCGCGGGGGAACTGACCCGCAGGGTGGATGTGAGGCGCAGCGATGAGCTGGGCCGGCTGGCCGACGCTTTCAACCGGATGATCGAGCAGCTCCGTGCCCTGGTGGGGAAGGTGGCCGAAACGGCCGCCGAACTGGCCGCCCAGAGCCAGGAGCTGGCCGCCGGCACCGAACAGGTAAGTGCGGTCACCCAGAGCACGGCTGCCGCGGCTGCCCAGATTTCCGCCGGTGCCCGGGAAGCTGCCGCCAGCGGCGAGCGGGTGGCCGGCACAGCCGGGCAGGTGGAGGCAGCGGCCGCGGAAGGCATTAAGGCAGTGGAGGCCGCCACCGCGCAGGTAGAGGAGATTGCCCGCATTTTCCGGCAAAACAGCGAGCTGATGCGGGCGCTGGATGAGCGCTCGGCACAGATTGGGGCCATTACCGAAGCCATTGCCGGCATTGCCGACCAGACCAACCTGCTGGCCCTGAACGCCGCCATTGAGGCGGCCAGGGCCGGCGAGCACGGGCGCGGTTTTGCCGTGGTGGCCGAGGAGGTGCGCAAGCTGGCCGAAAGCAGCGCCAGGGCCGCCCGGGAGATAGACGGGCTGGTGCGGTCCATACAGCAGGATACCCGGCAGGCCGTCCAGGTAATGGAGGAGTCCGCAAGCGCCGTGCAGCAGGGAGCGGAATCGATGGAAAGCACGGGAAACAGGCTGCGCGAGATCCTGGCCCAGGTTACCGGGGTCCTGCAGGCCACCCGCGATATGGCCCGGATTGTCGAGCAGTTCAGCAAGAGCAGCCAGCAGCTCAGCGGCGCCGCCCAGGACACTGAAAACGCAGTCCAGCAGACATCCCAGTTGGCGCAGGAGCTGGCCAGGCGGGCGGAAGACCTGAATGTGGCGGTGAGTGTTTTTCGCCTGGCGTAAAGCCGCAGGAAAATATCGTGGAGCCGGGGACACCCCCGGTTTTCTTTTACAGAATTCCGGGCGGTAAGGCCCGCCGGCTGACGCGTGGCGATTTTCTTCAAGGTGCTTCCGAACGGGGAAGCACTAATTTTTTAAAAAATTGGCCAGGACATCAAGTATATCTATCGTCCGGACAACCCCCACGACCCTGCCTTCCCTGTTGAAAACGGGAATATGGTTTACCTGGTTGGTTAGAATAATGCGCGCTACTTCTTGAATAGGGGTGTTTTCGTCAACAAAAACCTTTACGACGGGCCGCATTACCTTTTTCACCTTTGTATTCTTTAGCCGCTCCCTTTCAATGCGCACAAAGAAGGTTCCCCAACTGTCTGCAGTCCATAGGTCTTCTTCTACGCCATAGGCGGCCAGGGCCTTCAAGATTGTTCTGGTAGTTAAAAAGCCCACTATGTTGCCGTGCTCATCCAGAACGATTAGAGTGCGGTAACCCCTGGGGACGGCGTTTCCAAACACCTCCAGGGCGTGCCTTAAACTGTCGTCGGCATTAACGGAGGCATAGTTGGAAATGGGCACCATAATATCTTTGGCCAGGCGTCCGGGCATTTTATTCCCCCCTCGTCTGATTGTTGATGGTAATAGAATAATAAATCTTTTTGATTAAACTTTTCAACAAACCGGGGCCGAATCGTTGTTTTTAAAGCCCGGCGCTGAATGAAAAAAAGGCGAAAATTTCACAAAGATTGGCGAACGTCTGCCCTTAAATAAATAATCACCTCCTCATCAGGCCACCCTAGTGGGGAGGAGGTGTTTTTATGCTCAAAACGCACAATCTTTATAACAGGGGAAAAGTTCGCGGCATCCTCAGCCTGTACTTTCCGCCACCGTTTAAAGTCTCCAGATTGACCACCCAGAATTTCCCCGAAAAGACCAGCAATACAATCCTGGGCAAAGCAAGGAACCCGGAGAATCCATAAACATTTTTTGTTACCTGATGCAGGAATCTGTTGCTTCGGTGAGAATAAATATACTCTGTGTTTTTAATAGGGCTGCCTTGTTCTGGTTAAGATAAACCTGGTATGTTCTGGCTTTAAACCAGGGGGCCCTATTTCTATTTTTTACTGGAGATGGCAAGTGCGTTTATGGCCATTCTAAGCGAGTTTTTGGGAGTGACGCTGGGGGTGATCCTGACCGCCCTCGGTCTGGATCTCTTCCTGGTGCCGAACAAAATTGCCGCCGGGGGGGTAAGCGGCCTGGCTACAGTCTTCCACTATCTGACCGGTGCCCCCGTGGGGATGACCATGCTGGCTTTAAACGTGCCCCTTTTTGCCCTGGGCATTTACCGCCTGGGGCTGAAGTTTGGTTTCCGCTCCCTTTACGGCACCATCAGCCTGTCCCTGGTGGTGGACGCGCTGGCTCCCCATCTCCCCGTGCCCACCCGCGATCCCCTGCTGGCCGGCATCTTTGGCGGGGTGCTCACCGGCCTGGGGCTGGGTCTGGTTTTTCGCTACCGGGGCACCACCGGCGGCACCGATCTGGCCGCCGCCATTTTGCGCACCTACACCGGCGCCAATGTGGGTCAGCTTCTTTTCCTGGTGGACGGCATGGTCGTGATGCTGGCCGGGTTTACCTTTCACTCCTGGGAGCTGGCCATGTACGCCCTGATCACCATTTTTGTTACCGCCTGGCTGATCGACCTGGTGCAGGAAGGGATTAGTTACACCAAGGCCTTCTTCATTATTTCCGAACGGACAGAAGAAATTGCCGCCGTGGTGCTGCGGGAATTAAACCGCGGGGCTACGGCTTTAAAGGGCCGGGGCATGTACACCCGTATGGAGCGGGACGTATTGCTGGTGGTGGTCAACCGCTCCGAGGTGACCCGCCTGAAAGATCTAATCTACCGGGTGGATCCCCAGGCCTTTGTCATCCTGGCCGATGTACATGAGGTGCTGGGGGAAGGGTTTAAGCAGTGGCAGGGCTCGTGAATGAGTAAATATATGGTTTTGTAATTAATACGCGTTTTAATACGCGTTATGGGGCATGGTGCACCGGTTTCAAGTGAGCACTCAGGCAACCCCGGGGGGTGGGAAGCCGGTGTACGTAAAGCGTGCCCGTAAAATTTTTCGTCCAGGGAGTGTTCAAGATGGATGGGGAAAAAATTAAAAGGCTGGAAGAGAAGGCCCGGGAAATCCGCCGGCACATTATCCGCATGACCGGTGCCGCCGGTTCGGGCCACCCCGGAGGGTCTTTGTCCAGTGCCGATATTGTAACCGCCCTCTACTTCGAGGTAATGCGCATTGACCCCAAAAATCCCCGCTGGCCCGGCCGGGACCGCTTTGTCCTTTCCAAGGGGCATGCCGCGCCGTTGCTCTATGCGGCTCTGGCGGAAAGGGGATTTTTCCCCGTGGAGGATCTCCTCACCCTGCGCCGCCTGGGCAGCCCCCTGCAGGGGCACCCGGACATGAAGAAATTGCCGGGAGTGGAGATGTCCACCGGCTCACTGGGCCAGGGGTTGGCCTGTGCCAACGGGATGGCCCTGGCGGCCAGGCTGGACGGCCGGGACTACCGCGTTTACGTTCTTTTGGGCGATGGGGAGATTCAAGAAGGCATGGTCTGGGAGGCGGCCATGGCGGCGGCCCACTACCGGCTGGACAACGTAACCGCCTTTCTGGACCACAATGGCCTGCAAATTGACGGGCCAGTTGCCAGGGTGATGTCCGTGGAGCCGGTGGCCGAGAAATGGCGCGCCTTTGGCTGGGACGTGCAGGTGATTGACGGCCACAACATGGAAGAAATTCTCCAGTCGGTGGAAAAGGCCCGGGCCGTGCGGGGCAAACCCCAGATGATTGTGGCCGAAACGGTGAAGGGCAAGGGGGTATCTTTTATGGAGAACATGGTGGAATGGCACGGCGTGGCCCCCAAACCCGATGAAGTGGAACGGGCCCTGGCCGAGCTGGCTTAAAAAAGGGGAGGTATTGAGCCATGAAAAAGATTGCCACCCGGGATGCCTACGGTGAGGCCCTGGTGGAGTTGGGGCGGGAAAACCCCGATGTGGTGGTGCTGGACGCGGACCTGGCCAAGTCCACCAAAACCATTGGGTTCGCCAAATACTTCCCGGAACGCTTTTTCGATATGGGCATAGCCGAGCAAAACATGATTGGTACGGCCGCCGGCCTGGCTGCCGCAGGAAAAATTCCCTTTTGCAGCACTTTTGCCATCTTTGCCACCGGCCGGGCCTTTGAGATAATTCGCAACAGCGTGGCCTACTCGCGGCTCAACGTCAAGATTGCCGCCAGTCACGCCGGCATCACCGTAGGGGAGGACGGCGGCTCCCACCAGTCGGTGGAGGACATCGCCCTGATGCGGTCCCTGCCCAACATGACCGTGTTCGTCCCCGCCGATGCGGTGGAAACCCGGGCGGCGGTGCGGGCGGCGGTGCAAATCCAGGGCCCGGTTTACATCCGCCTGGGGCGTCCGGGTGTGCCCGTGCTGCACGGGGACGATTTTCATTTCGAGCCTGGCCGGGCGGTAACCATGCGGGAAGGCAATGACGCCACCATTATTGCCACCGGGATTATGGTGGCCACCGCCCTGGAAGCCGCCGGCCTGCTGGAGCAGGAGGGTATCCGGGTGCGGGTGGTCAACATGCATACCATCAAGCCGCTGGATGAGGAGGCGGTGATTGCAGCCGCCCGCGAGACGGGGGTCATCGTTACCGCCGAGGAGCATTCCGTCATCGGCGGCCTGGGCGGGGCGGTGGCGGAAACCGTCTGTGCCCGCCATCCCGTGCCCGTCTACCGGGTGGGCGTCCCCGATGTTTTTGGCGAATCGGGCAAGCCCGGGGAGTTGCTGGAAAAATACGGCCTGACTGCCGCGCACCTGGCGGCCAGGGTGCGGGAAGCAGTAAAAAGGAAAGGCAACAAGTAAAATATTACATTTTATACAACCCCTCTCTTTCCGGGAGGGGTTGTCTGCTTTTTTCTGGTTTTTTAAGAGGATTTCTGGAGAGATTGTCGAAGTGTATACGAAAAAGCTTGTGCAGCATGGTTTTTGACGTAACTGAGGTGGGATGATGATCCGTTTTTACGGTGTGACCAAAATCTACCCCAACGGGGTTAAAGCCCTGGATAATGTGAACCTGCATATAAAAAAGGGTGAGTTTCTTTTTCTCATAGGTCCCAGCGGGGCGGGAAAATCCACCCTGACCAAGCTGATTTTCCGGGAAGAACTGCCCACCCGGGGGCAGGTCCTGTTTAACGGCAGGAACGTGGCCCGCCTGCGGTCCCGGGAGGTACCCTACCTGCGCCGTAAGATCGGGATGGTTTTTCAGGATTTCCGTTTGCTGCCCCAAAAGACGGTTTTTGAGAACGTAGCCTTTGCCCTGGAGGTAACCGGGGCCTCCTCCCGGGAGATTAAAAGGCGTGTCCCGGAGGCGCTCAAACTGGTGGGCCTTGAGGGTAAGGCCGGCGTGCTGCCGGCGCAGCTTTCCGGAGGGGAGCAGCAGCGGGTGGGTATTGCCCGGGCCATTGTGAACAACCCCGTACTGCTCATTGCCGACGAGCCAACCGGCAACCTGGATCCGGAAACTTCATGGGGGTTGATGGAGTTATTCCAAAAAATAAACAATAATGGAACCACTATCCTAATGGTTACCCACGCCCGGGATATTGTGGATGCCATGAAAAAACGGGTGGTGGCCCTGGAATCCGGGCGCATTGTGCGGGACGAGGAAGGCGGGGGGTACCGCAATGAGGATTAGAACCCTCGTCTACTATTTCCGGGAGGCCTTTTTATCCATTTTTAGGAATAGCTGGCTGTCTCTGGCCGCGGTGGGTACAGTGACCATATCCCTGCTTATTTTGGGCTGTTCCCTGCTGCTGGTGGTGAACACGAACCAGCTTGCAGATCACCTGGAATCCAGCCTGGAAATCAGCGCTTTTTTAAAGGACGGCCTTAAAGACGAGGAAATCCGGGAGTTAAACGATAAAATCCGTTTCCTCCCCGGCGTGGTACAGGTGCAGTTAATTTCCAAAGAGCAGGCCCTGGAGGAATTGCGCCGCAGCTTCGGCTCGCGCAAGGAGATTTTGGACGGCCTGGAGGGGGATAATCCCCTGCCCGACACCTTCCGGATCAAAACCCGGCGGGCAGATCAGGTGGTGGAAGTGGCCCAGAAGGTTGCCTCCATGGCCGGGGTAGAGAATGTGCGCTATGGCCAGGGCGTGGTGGAGAAGCTGGTGGTGGTGACGCACTGGGTGCGGGTGGCCGGAATAGGAGCCATGCTCCTGGTGGGTGCGGCGGCGGTATTCTTAATTTCCACTACCATTCGCCTGTCGGTGTTTGCCCGCCGGCGGGAAATCGGGATTATGAAGTACCTGGGGGCCACCAACTGGTTTGTGCGTTTTCCCTTTTTAATTGAGGGGATGGTCCTGGGACTGCTGGGGTCTTTGCTGGCGGCCGTTCTGGTTTACACCGGGTATTTGTCGCTGGTGGAACATCTGGCCCGGGCCATGCCCTTCATCCCCCTGGTTTCCGACGGGCAGGTCCTGTTCAGCCTGCTGGGGGGTCTGGTGGGGCTGGGGCTGTTTATCGGTGCCCTGGGCAGCACCATATCCATTCACCGGTTTTTAAATGTTTAGTTTTTTGGGGGGAGATGGTTTGAAAGGTCTTACCGGCAAGATCGTGGCCCTGGGGCTGGTTCTGGCCCTGTCCGGGGCCGGAATGGGCGTGGCTCAGGGGGCCAGCTTGCAGGAAAAGTTAAAGGAAACCAGGCAAAAGCTTTTCCAGGAGCAGCAAAAGGTGCGGGAATCAAAACAGGAAGTGCGCGGCTACGCCGACCGGGTGGCCGACTCGGAGCGGGCCATCGCTGCTGCGGAGCAGCGCATCCGGGAGCTGGATAAAAACCTGCAGGTGGCCCTGCGCGACGTAAACCGCGCCCGGCAGGAACTGGCCGAAGCCGAAGCGAAGCTTGAGGAGAGCCGCCGGGTGATGAAACAGCGCCTGCGGGATATCTATCAGTGGGGAGAAATTGATTACCTGGAAGTGCTCCTGGCCGCCCGGGATTTCAGCGACTTTATCAACCGTTACGAGCTATTAAAACGAGTGGTGGCCCGGGATGCGGCCATAGTGGACGATTTTTCGGCCCGGCGCCGGGAGGTGGCCGAAAAGAAGGCCCGCCTGGAGGAGCAACGGGACCGCATTGTGGCCTTGATCAGGCAGCAGCAGGCGGCCCGGCAGCAGTTGGTGGAGCAGCAGAGGCAGCAAAAGATACTGCTGGCCCAGGCGCAGCAGGAATTGAGCCGGCATGAGGAAGAGGCGGAAAGGTTAAAGGCCCAGGAGCAGGAAATTTTGCGGCAGATCGCCCTGGAAAGGGCCCGCAGCCATCCCTCGGCGCGCCGGGGCAGCGGTGTGATGACCTGGCCGGTGCCCGGTTACTCGTCCATTTCCTCGGGGTTTGGCTCCCGCCGCCACCCCATTCTGGGTTATGTGCGCTTGCATAACGGCATTGACATCCCGGCTCCCACGGGTACGCCGGTGGTTGCCGCCGAGGAAGGAACGGTCATTTACGTTGGCTACATGAGCGGCTACGGCAATATGGTCATGCTGGATCACGGCGGTGGGATAACCACCCTTTACGCCCACCTTTCGGCCCAACTGGTTTCTGTCGGCCAGGATGTGAAGAAAGGGCAAACCATTGCCCGGGTGGGCAGCACGGGAATGTCCACCGGTCCCCACCTGCATTTTACCGTGATGGTCAACGGTTCGCCGGTGGATCCCACGGGTTATTTGTAACTGTGATCCCTGCCGCGATTCCGGATATTCCGGAGCCGCGGTTTATTGTTTTTTCCCGGGTTTGAACCATTCCGGTTCATTTGTCCGGCAACTGTTGTAATTGCCCCGGCGTTGTTGTAGTATAATACGTGTGTACAGGAAAGATAAGGCAGGTGGGTGTCAAGGTGGGCATGACAACTTATCACCGGACGAGGAACAGATGGATCCGCTGGCTGGCCGCCCTGAGTGTCGTGGTTTTTTTAATTATCGCGGCTTTTGGGAGTGTGCTGGCCAGTAACTATAAGCACCTGGGGACCCTGTTCCAGGTTATTAGCCTGGTACGTACCAGGTACCTGGAGCCCGTGAGTGCCACCACCCTGGTGGACGGGGCCATTCGCGGCCTGGTTGAGTCTTTAAACGATCCTTATTCGGTTTACCTGGACCCCGGGGAATATGCCCGCTTGCAGGAGCAAATCCGGGGCAGCTTTGGCGGCCTGGGCATTCTGGTGGGCATCAAAGAAGAACACCTGACGGTGATGCGTTCCTACC
This sequence comes from Desulfofundulus luciae, assembly GCF_030813795.1. Lineage (NCBI taxonomy): Bacteria > Bacillati > Bacillota > Clostridia > Eubacteriales > Peptococcaceae > Desulfofundulus > Desulfofundulus luciae. The sequence goes on from NZ_JAUSUX010000001.1 coordinate 222,036, forward strand.
AGGGCACGCCGGCCTACCGAAAGGGGATCAAACAGGGGGATGTGATTATCCGCATTGACGGCCGGGATGCCCGGGGGATGGACCTGGATACGGCTGTGAGCCTGATGCGCGGGCCGGTGGGCACGGAGGTCAAACTGACCATTGCCCGCAAGGGAGTGCCTCAACCCTGGGATGTAAAGCTGGTCCGGGAGGAGATTAGCGTACCTACCGTGGAGGGCAGAATGATACCGGACAAAGGGATCGGTTATATTTCCCTGACCCAATTTACCGAAAAAACACCGGAAGAACTGGAGGCCACCATTTCCCGCTTGAAAAAAGAAGGAATGCGGGCGGTTCTCCTGGACTTGCGCAACAATCCGGGGGGTGAGCTGCGCTCGGCAGTAAAGGTGGCCAGCTATTTTATCCCCAGGGGGCCGGTGGTTTACATCCAGTACCGTTCGGGCCGGGAGGAAACATATACCTCCGAAGGCAAAAACCTAAACCTGCCTCTGGTGGTGCTTATTAACCGGGCCAGTGCCAGTGCCGCGGAGATTCTGGCCGGGGCCGTTAAAGACACCAGAGCAGGTATCCTGGTGGGGGAAAAAACCTTCGGCAAGGGCATTGTGCAAACGGTATTTGATCTGGACAACGGTGCCGGTCTGAAACTAACCACGGCCCGTTACCTGACCCCCTCGCGCCACGACATCCATAAAAAAGGGATTATGCCGGACGTGGTGGTGGAACAGGAGCCCCAGGCGGAAGTAGACCTGCAGCTGGAACGGGCCATTGAAATCCTGGAAAGCAAGATGACCAGAGCCGCCTGACGTGGAAAGAGTGGTGAAAAAATGTTCCCCTTTAGCCAGATATTGCCGGCCATTATTGCCACCCTTGCCACTGTGTTTTTCGACCCCCTGTTCTGGGTGGTGGTGCTGCTGGTGGCCCTGCAGTACCGGCGCATGGCCGCCGCCAGGAGGGAATTTTTCGGTCTGCCGGGTACTGGCGGGGTGTGGCGTGATACCCTGGCCGCCACGGGGTACGGTCTTCTGGGCGGCCTTCTGGGCAGTTTCCTCATGGTGCTTATCGGGCTTTCCCTTACAGGCTCCGGGTTAATTTATCTCTGGCCGGTGGCCATTTTATTAATGCTGATCAATGCCCGGTTTCTTTGTTTTGCCTATGCCGGGGGGGTGCTGTCGCTCAGCAACCTCATTTTCGGCTTTCCGGAAGTACACATCGCCCAGGTGCTGGCCCTGGTGGCTGTTTTACACCTGGTGGAAAGCGCGCTGATTCTGGCCAGCGGCCACCTGGGAGCCGTACCGGTTTATTTTAAATCGCCTGCAGGGCAGGTGATCGGTGGGTTTACTTTACAGCGTTTCTGGCCCATTCCCATTGTTGCCCTGGCTGTGGTCGGTCCGGCGGCGGTACAGCAGGGGGTGGCCATGCCCGATTGGTGGCCCCTGCTCAAACCGGGAGTTAACGGTGATGCGAAGGATCTGGTCTACGCCCTCATCCCGGTGGTGGCCGGGCTCGGTTACGGGGACCTGGCCATTTCCCGCAGTCCGGGAGAGAAGAGCCGCCTTTCGGCCCTTTTTCTGGGTGCATATAGCCTCTGCCTGCTTCTCCTGGCGGTACTTTCCCAATATGTTCATGGTATGGCTTTTCTGGCCGCCCTCTTTTCCCCCCTGGGTCACGAAATGGTCATCTATATCGGCAAAAAAGTGGAATTTTTGCGGCGCCCCCTCTTTGTACCCCCGCCCCGGGGGGTAGGGGTGCTGGACGTGGTACCGGACAGCCCGGCCTGGCGGGCGGGGATTCGCCCGGGTGATGTGGTGTTGTTCCTGAACCAGCACCAGGTAAATTCCCGCCCCGAACTGGAGATGGCTCTGGCCAACGTTTGGGGTCCGGTGGAGGTGCAGTTCCTGCACGGGCCGGAGCGGGCCTTTCACCGGGAGGTGGTCTTCCGGGCCCCGGGCCGGCCCTTTGGTTTTGTACCCGTACCTGACGGCAGTGAGGAAGCCGTCATGGACCTCTCCACCGCCGGCCCCCTGGGGCGCTGGTGGCAGGATTTCTGGCGGCGCATCAGGCGTTAATCTTTCTGCAGTACTGCCCTCGAAACCGGGTATAATTTGCCGTTGACACTCGCCGGAAGCCGGGGCTATAATCGTTTATGAAAAGGTGGTGTGGCGTATGTGTGAAGCAAACGCTTACCTGCGTAAGGACGGCAAAGAAGAACTCTTTTTAGAAAATGTGGACCGGGTGATCCCCCACGAGGACGGGATTTTGCTGGAGGACATCTTCGGGCGGCGCAAAATAGTGAAGGCCAAAATTGTGGAGCTGGCCCTGGTGGATCACCGCATTATTTTAGAGAAAGAAGAATAAGCAGCATGACAAAGGCTTAAAGCGAAAGGGGCAGTGAAACCTGCCCTTTTTCTTTAGTGGCGTAGCGAGCGGAGCGAACGGCGTATAAACAGGCATACAGTTATTTTTTCCGGGTTAGTCTTTAATGGCGGGGTGAGATAGTTGTTCTGGTTGCAGGAAAGCCTGTTCGGCGACCCCGGGTGGGATCTCTCCGGGATAAACGATATGGCCGTCCTGGAAGAAAAGGTCAAAACATGCAACCGCTGCGGCCTGCGGGCGGGCTGCCAGGGAGTGGTTTTTGGCGAGGGCAACCCCGCGGCCAAGGTGGTGCTCTGCGGAGAAGGGCCGGGGGCTGATGAAGATCGTTTGGGCCGGCCCTTTGTGGGAAAAGCCGGCCAATTGCTGGACAAGATTTTAGAGGCCTGCGGCTTCGGGCGTTTTGAGCATGTTTACATACTGAACACCGTAAAATGCCGGCCTCCCGGCAACCGGATACCCACCGAGGAGGAGCGGGCGGCCTGCCGTCCCAACCTGGAGGCCCAGTTGCGCATTTTACAGCCCCGGATCATGGTCCTGCTGGGAGCCACCGCCCTGCAGGCCGTCCTGGATCCCCGGGGGCGCATTACCCGGGACCGGGGGCGCTGGGTGGAAAAAAACGGGGTCTGGATCATGCCCACCTATCACCCGGCGGCCTTGCTGCGCAATCCCAACTTGAAAAGGGATACGTGGGAAGATTTCAAGCAGGTGGTGGCCAAGTACCGGGAGCTGATCGACCCCAACCACTACTCTCCCCACTGCTGAAATTGCCACGGCGCGACGAGGGACGGCCGTTACCTGTACGAAAAAACAAGGCCGGTCCGAAGTAAGCCGCGGTGTACCTCTTACGCGGAACATATGAGTGAGCGGGATAAAGCCGCAACTTAAGCGAGTTGGCTAACACTTAGCTAGTAGTTCTGACAGGTCCCGGCAGGTCCGGCGGCCAGGCGGTAACGCCCCTGCGCCGGGCCTGGATTAAAAGCGCGATGAATCTCCGCTCCGCAGTATTAATCTTGAAAATTACATAATCAACCATTTCATTGTCCACCAGGTGAAATTCCCTTAAGGCTTCCTGCCAGTCCCGGCGGGCCTCGTCAATGATCTCCACCAGGGTGGGCATCCGGCGCTGGCAAAACGAATCCATCCATCTTAAAAAGCTCCTGAGCAGTGATTTCCAGAGAACCAGCAGTTTATTCAAGTGGGACCACCTCCCATAACCTATGGTTATGAGCCTGTAGCCCCCTGTAGAAGGGCTTTTTTGTTGAACGCAAAAAACCCAATAATCAATTATATTTCCAGCGGCACATAAGCATAATACGCTTTAAGGATGCATTCCACGCGAGGCAATTTCGGATTCATCAAGAACTGGGGATATTTCAGATGGTAACTTACCTGGACTTTCACTGCAGGGGGCTTGAGAATGATGGGCCGGTACGCCGGGTGGAAGAGGGCCGGGCTGCCTGTTTTCCTGGCCGCCTTGCTGATGTTAACCGGATGTCCCGGGCGGGGTGAAGAGCAGCAAATAACCCCCCAGTTGCGGATTGCCGTTAGCCTGGCCGATATGCAGCGGGACGGCAACCAGATCATCAAGCAGGTGATGAACCGGCGCAGGCGTGAGGAAAAGGTGGTCATCACCTGGCTGGATGCGAAAAACGATCCCGTGCAGCAGGAAAAACAGTTGCAGCAGCTTGCCGGGCGGCGGGTTAAAGCCGTGGTACTTCAGGCGGTGGACCCGGCGGGTGCCCCCCGTCTTGTGCGGCAGCTCGTACAGAATAATATCAAGGTGGTGGCCCTGGAAACCCTGCCCACCAATACCCCGGTGGATGCCTACGTGGCCTCAGATCACGCCAGGGCGGGAGAGCTGCAGGCCCGGTTCATTGACGAGGCCCTGCGGCAGGCCGCCGGTATGCCTGCCGGGCCGGGAACTTCCTCCGGCGGCCAGGGCCGGGGGGGCGGCCAGGGCGATCAGGCCAGCGGCAGCCAGGGGCAGGGTGCCGCCCAGATGACCATGCCCGGCAGGCAGCTTCCTTCCAGACGACCCCTTAACGTAATGATCCTGGCCGGTGATCCCCGGGACAACGTTACCCGGGAAGTTATGGCCGCGGCCCGGAAAGCGCTGGAGGCCAACCCTCAGGTGCGGGTGGTGGAAGAGGCCCGGCAACCGGGAAATCAGCCGGCCATGGCCAGCCTTGCCGTGCAGCAGGCCCTGGCCAAGTTCAACAATAAAATTGATATTATTCTGGCCAGTGACAGTCGGCTGGCCATAGCCGCGGTGGAGGTCCTCAAAGCCGCGGGCTTAAACAACCGCGTGCTTACAGTGGGGGTGGGGGCCGATAGGGAGGCTTCCCGGGCCCTGCTGGCCGGGGAGCACGATGCGGAAGTGGACACCAGGCCCGATTTGCTGGGGCAGTACGCCCTGGACGCGGCGGTAGGCCTGGCCAAAACAGGGCACTGGCAGTACGACACCCGGGTGACCAGCGGCGATTACAGCATTCCGGCCCGTATTGTACCCGTGCGGTTGATTCAGTCCGCCAACGCTTATTTGCTGCAGGAGCGCTGGGGAAAAGAAGTAGTCCACAAGCAGGGCGGCACCCGGAGCCAGGGTGAAAGTCAAACTGGAGGAAGCGATCAGAGCGGGGGTTCCTCCGAACAGGATAGTCAACAGGCTCAGGGGGGCGACCAGGGCGGCCAGGCCGGTGGGGGTAAACAAAAGCCCCGCACCACTTTGCGCATTACCACCCGCGAGGGGAAAACGGTGGAGGTGCAGATACAGGGCGAGGTGGAGCGCATTGAAAGTATGGAGGGCGGCCGGGCCGGCCTCCAGCAGCAAATGCCCATGCCGGCTGGAGGAGCCGGCGGCGGTGGCGGCGGTCCCGGCGGAGGAGGCGCCGGCGGTGGAGGCGGTGGAGGCGGTATGTAAGCAAAGCGGCACTGCCTTTGAAAAAACTGGATAACAAAAGACCATCTCCCCGGGAAGAGGAGATGGTCTTTTTGCACCCGGACCGCAAAATATAGTATAATACTTCGTTACAGGGCAATCTGGTTATCTGGTTACTTAACGGGAGGAGAACCCCTTTTGAAAGTACGCATCAACGACTGCCTTCTGGGCGGAAAGCCGGCCTATGATGTTCAAATAATTGACGAAGGCGCCACGGTGCAGGATTACCTGGATGCCTTAAACGATTTTATCCGGGAACACTGTCCTCCCTGCAACGGCTGCACCGGATGCTGCTGGGAGCGGGTCCCCCTTACCTACCCCGATGTGGCTGCTTTCCTGCGGGACGGCCGGTTCGGGCGGCAGTTCCAGGGGCTGCCCGCGGCCCTGTCATCCTTCCTGCAGCAGTACGGTTACGTTTACGTAGAAGGGCCGGTGGTGGACATCAGCCTGGGGTTTAAATCCGACGGCTCCTGCATTTTCCTGGATACCCGGCGGGGCCGGTGCTCCATTTATCGCCTGCGCCCCATGGTCTGCCAGACCTACATCTGCCGCCGGGCCACCTGGCGGGCCAGGGAGCTCAGGGGCGTGGTGGTGAATGCCGGCATGGATGAACTGGTCCGGCGCTGGCTCCTGGAGGGCCGCCGCTGCGGCCGGCCGCCGGTGATCCACGAAGGCCGGCGGCCCCACCCCCGCCTGCGGGATTACCATCCCGGAGCTTTCAGCGGCAGGGAGCGTTTTGCAGAGGTCCGGTTGAAGAGTCTCTGCCCGCCCGGGCTGTGGCGGGAATTGTATTGTTTGCCTGGAACTGGCTCCAGCCCCATTGACAGGTAATTAAAAGGGGGATAGAATCAATTAAGAAGCGGGGTGGTAAAGTTGTCTTACCAGGAGCGTCCTTTCAAACTGAAATCGGATTTCCAGCCCCGGGGCGACCAGCCCGGGGCCATTGCCCGGCTGGTGGAAGGGCTGCAAAAGGGCTACCCCATGCAAACCCTTTTGGGTGTCACCGGTTCCGGGAAGACCTATACCATGGCCCAGGTAATCCAGACGGTGCAGCGCCCCACCCTGGTGCTGGCCCCCAACAAGACCCTGGCCGCCCAGCTCTGCAGCGAGTTCCGGGAGTTTTTTCCCGAGAACGCGGTAGAATACTTTATCAGCTATTATGACTATTACCAGCCCGAAGCCTATATACCGCAGACGGATACCTATATCGAAAAGGATTCCTCCATCAACGACGAGATAGATAAGCTGCGCCACTCGGCCACCTGCGCCCTTTTTGAGCGGCGGGACGTGATCATTGTAGCCAGCGTATCCTGCATCTACGGTTTGGGTGACCCCGAGGAATACCGCACCCTGGTGCTCTCCTTGCGCAAGGGAGGTACCTATGACCGGGATGCGGTGCTGCGCAAGCTGGTGGAGATCCAGTACGAGCGCAACGATGTGAACTTCACCCGGGGAAAATTCCGGGTGCTGGGGGATGTGGTGGAGGTCTTCCCCGCCTCCTACACCGAAAAGGCCATCCGTATCGATTTCTTCGGGGACGAAATCGAGCGGTTGCTGGAGTTCGACGTGCTCACCGGGGAGATCATCGGGGAACGCCAGCACGTGTCCATCTTCCCGGCCAGCCACTACACCGTTTCCCGGCCCCGCATGGAAAGGGCCATCGCGGCCATTGAGGCCGAACTGGAGGAGAGGCTGGCCGAGCTGAGGAAACAGGGCAAATTGCTGGAGGCCCAGCGGCTGGAACAGCGGACCCGGTACGACATCGAGATGATGCGGGAGATGGGTTACTGCAAGGGTATTGAGAACTACTCCCGCCACCTGACGGGCCGGGCTCCCGGGGAGCCCCCCTATACCCTGCTGGACTACTTCCCCCAGGACTTCCTGCTCTTCATTGACGAGTCCCACGTGGCGGTGCCCCAGGTGCGGGGGATGTACGAGGGCGACCGCTCCCGCAAGGCGGCCCTGGTGGAATACGGCTTCCGCCTGCCCTCGGCCTTTGACAACCGGCCCCTCAAGTTTGAGGAGTTCGAGCGGAAGATCAACCAGGTCATCTTCGTCTCCGCCACCCCCGGCCCCTATGAACTGGAGCGCAGCAGCCAGGTGGTGGAGCAGATCATCCGGCCCACCGGGCTGGTGGACCCCGAGCTTTCGGTGCGACCCACCCGGGGCCAGATTGACGACCTGGTGGCGGAGATCCGGCAGCGGGTGGCCAAAAACCAGCGGGTGCTGGTGACCACCCTGACCAAGAAAATGGCCGAGGATCTCACCGACTACCTGCGGGAGCTGGGCATCAGGGTGCGCTATATGCACTCGGAGATCAACGCCATCGAGCGCATGGAAATTGTGCGGGACCTGCGCCTGGGGGTCTTTGACGTGCTGGTGGGGATCAACCTTTTGCGGGAGGGCCTGGACCTGCCCGAGGTCAGCCTGGTGGCCATCCTGGATGCCGACAAGGAGGGCTACCTGCGCTCCGAGCGCTCCCTGATCCAGACCATCGGCCGGGCCGCCCGCAACGCGGAGGGCAAGGTGATCCTCTATGCCGATCGCATTACCGAATCCATGGACCGGGCAATCAAGGAAACAGAACGCCGGCGCCGGATCCAGATGGAATATAACCAGAAACACGGCATTATCCCCCGCACGGTGGTCAAGGGGGTGCGGGACGTGATTGAGGCCACGCGTGTGGCGGAGCCAAAGGCCGCTTACCAGGCCAAGGATAAGCCCCGGCCGAAGAAGCGGACCAGGAAAGAGCTGAAGCAATTGATTGCCCGCCTGGAAAAGGAAATGCGGGAAGCCGCCCGCCATCTGGAGTTCGAAAAGGCGGCGGAGCTGCGGGATGCGATCATCGAATTGCGGCTGGAGCTCCAGGGACTCGACAGGCGCCTGGTGCCCGTAGGGGAAGTGGTGGGGGAGTAGATCAGGCCCACACCTTCGAAAGGTCTACGACCAGTCCCGGAAAAATTTCCGGTTTAAAGAGTTCGTTACCGGTGACCCGGCTGACCAGGGTGTAGGCCCCTTCCTCCAGGCGGTACTCTTCCACCGTGGTGGTGTCGGGGTCAACCAGCCAGTAATAGCACACCCCGTAAAGGGCGTATACGTGGGCTTTGGTGATCCTGTCCCTGCGGGAAGTATTGGGGGAAAGGATTTCCACTACCAGGTCGGGGGCACCGGCAATGTTTTTCTCGGTTATAATTTCCGCCCTGGCGTGGGAGACAAAAATGAGGTCCGGTTGGGCAATGCTGATATTGGAAAAGATCACGTCCAGGGGAGCATCGAAAACCTCCCCCAGGTTGTGTTCAAGGACATAAGCGTCGACAATCCGCTGCAGGTTGCGGGAAACCCGCTGGTGGCGGGTGGTGGGGGAGGGCGTCATGTGCAGCACCCCTTCCAGGATTTCATAACGGTTACCGTCGTCGGGCAGGTCAAGATAATCCTCATAGGTGAGGATGATCTTCCCTGCCGGGGGAGTGGGGATACTCATGGCCGGGCCTCCTTTGCGCTCAAATATTCCTGAGCGGCTTTTGTTTTGCTACCGTCAATTGTATAATATATCCCCGGGACAGTCAAAGGGGTCCCTTTATTCTTTTCTGTGGCGCTATAGTGCGGCAAAGAGCATTATATGGAGGAAGAGTTATGCTAGAAAAAATTGTCGTTAAGGGAGCAAGGGTGCACAACCTTAAAAATGTTGACGTGGAGATTCCCCGGGGAAAGCTGGTGGTGCTGACGGGCCTTTCCGGCTCCGGGAAGTCTTCCCTGGCCTTCGACACCATTTACGCCGAAGGCCAGCGCCGCTACGTGGAATCCCTGTCGGCCTATGCCCGTCAGTTCCTGGGCCAAATGGACAAGCCGGACGTGGACTACATTGAAGGTCTTTCCCCGGCCATCTCCATTGACCAGAAAACCACCAGCCACAACCCCCGTTCCACCGTGGGGACGGTGACGGAAATATACGATTACCTGCGCCTCATTTTTGCCCGGGTGGGCCGGGCCCACTGCCCGTCCTGCGGCAGGCCTATTTCCCGGCAGACGGTGGAGCAGATGGTGGATCAGCTCACGACCCTGCCGGAAGGTACCCGCCTGCAGATTCTGGCCCCGGTGGTACGGGGCAAGAAGGGCGAGCACCAGAAGGTGCTGGAGGAAATCCGCAGAAGCGGCTTTTCCCGGGTGCGGGTGGATGGCGAGGTCAGGGACCTGGCCGAGGGGGTCAAGCTGGATAAGAATAAAAAGCATACCATAGAGGTAGTGGTGGACCGGGTGATCATTCGCCCCGGCGTGGCCCGGCGCCTGGCCGACTCGCTGGAAACGGCCCTGGGCATGGCCGGGGGCGTGGCCCTGGCTGCCGTGGTGGACGGCCCCGAGATGCTGTTCAACGAAAACTTTGCCTGCCCGGAATGCGGCATCAGCCTGCCGGAGATAGCCCCCCGGCTGTTCTCCTTCAACAGCCCCTACGGGGCCTGCCCGGTGTGTACCGGCCTGGGGGTGAAGCGGGAGATTGACCCCGACCTGGTCATTCCCGACAGGCGCAAGTCCATTGCCGAGGGGGCCATCGTAGGCTGGTTCCGCGGTACCAATGCCTATGCGTGCCTGGAAGCCCTGGCCGAAAAGTACGGCTTTTCCCTTTCCACCCCGGTGGCCGAGCTGACTGAAGAGCAGCTGGATAAAATCCTTTACGGCACCGGCACGGAGAAAATCCTGGTCAATTACCGGGACGCCTCCGGCCGGCGGCACCAGTACATGGCCACCTTTGAGGGGGTAATCAACAACCTTTCCCGGCGCTACCGGGAAACCACTTCCCCCCATATCCGGGAGGAAATCGAGCGGTACATGAACGACCGTCCCTGCCCGTCCTGCGGCGGAGCCCGCCTGCGGCCCGAGGCCCTGGCGGTGAAGCTGGGAGGACTCTCTATTGTGGAAGTTACCCGCCTGTCGGTAAAGGAAGCCCGGGAATTTTTCCAGCGCCTTGAACTGACGGAAAGGGAGCGGCTCATTGCCCGGCAGGTGCTCAAGGAGATTAACGCCCGGCTCGGTTTTCTGGTCAACGTGGGTTTGGACTACCTGACCCTGGACCGGGCGGCGGGTACGCTTTCCGGCGGGGAGGCCCAGCGCATCCGCCTGGCCACCCAGATCGGCAGCGGACTGACCGGGGTACTTTACATCCTTGATGAGCCCAGTATCGGCCTGCACCAGCGGGACAACCAGCGGCTCCTGGACACCCTGCTGCACCTGCGGGACCTGGGCAACACGGTGATCGTGGTGGAGCACGACGAAGACACCATCCGCACGGCGGACCACATCATCGACATCGGCCCGGGAGCCGGGGAGCACGGGGGCAGGGTGGTGGCCCAGGGCACCCTGGAGGACATCCTCAATAACCCCGACTCCATTACCGGCCAGTACTTGAGCGGCCGCCGCTTCATCCCCGTCCCGGCTGTGCGCCGGAAGCCCAACGGCAAGGTGCTTGAGGTGATGGGGGCGGCCGAACACAATCTCAAGAAAATCGATGTGACCTTCCCTCTGGGGGTGTTTATCTGCGTCACCGGGGTTTCCGGTTCGGGCAAGAGCACCCTGGTCAATGAAATCCTGTACAAGTACCTGGTCCGGGAACTTCACGGCAGCCGCACCCAGCCGGGGGCCTGCCGGGAGATCAGGGGGATCGAGCACCTGGACAAGGTGATCAACGTGGACCAGTCCCCCATCGGCCGCACGCCCCGGTCCAACCCGGCCACCTATACCGGGGTGTTCAACGACATCCGGGATCTTTTTGCCAGCCTGCCCGAGGCCCGGATGCGGGGCTACAAGCCGGGCCGTTTCAGCTTCAACGTCAAGGGCGGGCGTTGCGAGGCCTGTGCCGGGGACGGCATCATCAAGATTGAAATGCACTTTTTACCCGACGTCTACGTGCCCTGCGAGGTCTGCAAGGGCCGGCGCTACAACCGGGAGACCCTGGAGGTAAAATATAAGGGCAAGAACATTGCCGACGTGCTGGACATGACGGTGGACCAGGCGGTGGAGTTTTTCCGCCACATCCCCAAGATCCACCGGCGGCTGAAAACCCTGCAGGACGTGGGTCTGGGCTACATCCGCCTGGGCCAGCCGGCACCGGAGCTTTCCGGGGGTGAGGCCCAGCGGGTTAAGCTGGCCACCGAGCTTTCCCGGCGTTCCAACGGCCGCACCCTGTACATCCTGGACGAACCAACCACCGGCCTGCACATGGCCGATGTGCACCGTCTGCTTCACGTGCTGCACCGCCTGGTGGAAGCCGGGGACACGGTGGTGGTCATCGAGCACAACCTGGACGTCATCAAGACCGCCGACTACATCATCGACCTGGGTCCCGAGGGCGGTGACGGCGGCGGCCGGGTGGTAGCCTGCGGCACCCCGGAAGAAGTGGCCCGGGTGAGCGAATCATACACCGGTCAGTTTCTGGCCCGGGTACTGGCCAGTGCCCCCGTATCCCACCATTTCTTTGCCGGTGGAGCGGATACGCAGGGTTCGTCCTTACTTGATGGGGTGCGTGCGGTGGGAGGTTGATGACGGGGAGGGGAGCAGGATGACACCCGAGGAAAAATTACAACACCTCCCGGACAAACCCGGCGTGTATCTCTTCCGCGATACGGCCGGGGAAATTATTTATGTGGGCAAGGCTGTTTCCCTGAAAAACCGGGTGCGTTCCTACTACCAGTCCGGTGCCCGGCAGAGCCCCAAAGTCCGGGCCTTGATGAACCGGGCGGTGGACTTTGAGTATATTGTGACCGACAACGAAGTGGAGGCTCTCATTCTGGAATCAAACCTGATCAAGGAGCATCGCCCCCGCTATAACATCTACCTTAAAGACGATAAAAGTTATCCTTACCTTAAAGTAACCCTGGGGGAGGACTTCCCCCGGGTGCACGTCACCCGCAGGGTGGTCAGGGACGGCTCCCGTTATTTCGGTCCCTACACTTCGGCGGGAGCGGTGCACGAAACCCTGGACCTTTTGCGCCGGCTCTTTCCCTTCCGCACCTGCAAGCAAAAACTGGCTGAGGGTGTGATGCCGGCCAGGCACCGTCCCTGCCTCAACTTTCATATCGGCCGCTGCCTGGCCCCCTGTTCGGGCCAGGTGGGCAGGGAGGAATACCGGGCCATGATCCGGGAGATCAGCCTGTTCCTGGAGGGCCGCCAGGACGACCTGATTAAGGAGCTTACCAGGCGCATGAACGAGGCGGCGGAAAAACTGGAATTTGAGCGGGCGGCCCGCCTCCGGGACCAGCTGCAGGCCGTGCGCCAGGTGCTGGAAAATCAGAAGGTGCTGTCAACCAGTAAGGAAGACCGGGACGTGGTGGCCCTGGCCCAAAATCATGACCTGTCCCTGGTGATGGTTTTCTTTGTGCGGGGCGGCAAGCTCATAGGCCGGGATCAATTCCTGGTGCCCGGTGCGGAAAACACCCCGGTGGAAGTGATCACCGCCTTTGTTAAGCAGTATTATGCCCGCGCCGATTTTATCCCCGGCGAAATTCTCCTTCCGGAAATAGACCCCCAGGAACGCCCGGCGATGGAAGAATGGCTTTCCGGCATCAGGGGGGCCAGGGTGCGCCTGGTGGTGCCCCGCCGGGGAGAAAAGAAACAACTGGTGGACCTGGCGGCCAAAAACGCCCTTCTGGCCCTGCAGGAGGTCGAGCAGGATCAGAAGTCCCGGGGGCAGGGCAGGGATGCCTGCGGGGAGCTGGCCCGGGAACTGGGCCTGGAGAGCATACCTTACCGCATCGAATGTTTTGACATATCCAACACCCAGGGCGAGGAAAGCGTGGCCTCCATGGTGGTTTTTGAGGAGGGGCGGCCGGCGCCCGACCAGTACCGGCGGTTTAAAATCCGCACCGTGGAAGGGCCAAACGACTTTGCCTCCCTGAAGGAAGTGCTCACGCGCCGCTTTACCCGCGCCAGGGAAGAGCGGGAACTGGTCCAGACCGGCCAGTTATCCACCAGGCAGGCCAAATTTTACCGCCTGCCCGACCTGGTCATTGTGGACGGGGGTAAAGGCCAGTTGTCGGCGGTACGGGAGGTCATGAAAGAGCTGGGCTTTGCCCACATCCCGGCCTTTGGCCTGGCCAAGGAGGAAGAATTGCTCTTTGCCGAGGGCCGCTCCGAGCCCATTCGCCTGCCCCGGGATTCCCGGGCCCTGCACCTGTTGCAGCACCTGCGGGATGAGGCCCACCGCTTTGCCGTGACCTACCACCGGCAGCTGCGCACCCGGCGCAACCTCAAGTCCCTTCTGGACGAGATCGAGGGAATCGGTCCCGTGCGCCGCCGGGCCCTGCTGAAAGCCTTCCCTTCACTGGAGGATATGGCCCGGGCTACGGTGGAGGAGCTGGCCGCCGTGCCGGGGATGAACCGGGCGGCCGCCCTGGCCGTTTACCGTTTTTTGCGTGGTTAGGACTGGTTTTTTCAGAAAACCATGGTATAATATCCAGAGATATGCTTAACTCATTACCTGCGGCGGCAGGGTAATGCTGTTTTTCTGGGGGAATGAGTCCTTGTATCGATTACTGGCTGTAGATCTTGATGATACCCTTTTGGATAAAGACCTGCGCATCAGCGAAGACAACCGGCGGGCCCTGGCCCTGGCCCGGCGTGCCGGCGTGGTGGTTACCCTGGCTACGGGGCGCATGTACCGGGCCACCCTGCCCTTTGCCCGGGAACTGGAGATCGACGCCCCTCTGATTACTTACCAGGGGGCTTTAGTCAAGCACGCCGTCACCCGGGAGGTGGTGGTTCACCGGCCGGTGCCCCTCGCCTGCGCCATGGACATCATTGCCCGGGTCCAGTCCCGTGGTTATCATATCAATATCTACCTGGACGACCACCTTTACGTTGAGCGGCACACTGACGAAAGCAGGCTTTACCAGTCTATCTCCGGGGTCCAGGCCCGGGCAGTGGGACCGCTCGTTCCTTTTTTGAAAGAAGCACGGCAGGATCCCACCAAAGTACTGGTGATTGCCCGGGAAGAGAAACTGGACGAACTGGCCACGGAATTAAGACCCCTGTACGGGGATAACCTTCATATCACCAAGTCCAAGCCTTACTTTCTGGAGTTCTCCCACCCGCAGGCCACCAAGGGGCACGCCCTGGCGGCGGTGGCCGCCGCTTACGGTTTCAAGCCCGGGGAGGTCATTGCCGTGGGGGACAGCTACAACGACCTGGAAATGATTGAGTGGGCCGGCCTGGGAGTTGCGGTGGCCAATGCCCGGCCTCAGGTCAAGGCCCGGGCCGATTACGTTACGGCTTCCAATGAGGATGGCGGCGTGGCCCGGGTGGTGGAGAAATTTATCCTGGGTTATGCCTGAAGAGGTGGGGGTAGTGAGGGGAATTGTTGTCGGCGTTGATCTGGGTGGTACGAAAATTTATACCGCCCTGGCCGAGCAGAGCGGCCGCGTGCTGGCCGAAGTCATGGTTCCCACCCGGCCCTGGGAGGGAGCAGGGGCAGTGATCGGGCGGATTGTGGAAACGGTGGACCAGGTATTAAAACAGGCCGGGGAGCAAGGGCCGCCCCTGGCCCTGGGGATCGGCTCTCCCGGTCCCTTAAATGCCGCCACCGGGGTGGTCTACCAGGCACCAAATTTGGGCTGGCACGATGTTCCCCTGAAAGAACATCTGGAGGAGCGGCTTTGTATTCCCGTGGCGGTGGACAACGATGCCAACCTGGCCGCTTTAGGGGAATACGTCTACGGGGCCGGGCGCGGTGAGGAGGAGATGGTCTACATCACCGTCAGCACTGGCATCGGGGGCGGCCTGGTCCTGCGGGGGCGGCTGTACCATGGCGCCGGCTACGGGGCCGGGGAAATCGGCCACATGACCATAGACCCCGGCGGCCCCCGGTGTGGCTGCGGCAATTACGGCTGCCTGGAGGCCATGGCTTCCGGGACGGCCATGGCCCGGGAGGCCCGCCGCCTGGTGGAGTCCGGCGGGGGCAGGGCCATCCTGGAGGCGGCGGGAGGAGATGTGGACGCCATCACCGCCCGGGAGGTGGCCCGGGCGGCCGCTGCGGGTGATGCCGAGGCCCGGCAAATAATCATCAACGCCGGCCGGGCCCTCGGTATCGGGGTGGCCAACGTCATCAACCTGTTAAATCCGGCCCTGGTGGTGCTGGGGGGCGGGGCCATGCAGGTGGGACCCCTCTTGTGGGAAACCATGGAAGAGGAAGTGTCCCGGCGCGCCTGGGCCCCTGCCCTCAAGCGGGTGCGGCTGGTGCCGGCAGAACTGGGCGGGCGGTCCGGTTTAATGGGGGCGGTGGCCCTGGCCCTTCAGAAGGCGCGGGGGGAAAAACCTCCCAACCCCGTGGTATAAGGGGCGCTGTAATGGACTATTCTATGCATATTACTGAAACGATCCGGGCTATTGGGAAAGGAGGAGGTGCGTTGCGCTTTGGCAAAGGGGAATGGCGCAACTTTGAGCGGGGTATTGAAAAGGAATGGCTGGTCACCAACGGTCTTGGTGGTTATGCCTCCTCCACCATTATCGGTGTCAATACCCGCAAATACCACGGCCTGCTCGTGGCTTCCCTTTCCCCGCCGGTACGGCGCAATCTGCTTTTAGCCAAACTGGATGAACGCCTGGAAACCCCCCGGTGCACGTACAACCTGGCCACCAACCACACCGGGGGGGGTGTGACGGAGTTCGGATTTGTCCACCTGCAGCAGGTACTGTTTAATCCCTTTCCCACCTTTATTTTGTCTTTTGGCGACATCACCCTGCAGAAACAGATTTTTATGATCTACGGTGAAAACAGCACCGTCATCCTTTACCGCATTCACAACGGTGCGAACCCCGCCGTCCTGCGCTTGACCCCCCTGGTTAACTGCCGGGACTTCCACTGGACCACCCGGAAGGGGCAGATTAACTTTTCCCGGGAAGAAATTCCTTTCGGGGTGGCGGTAAAGGCAGTCCCACGGATTCCCGCCCTGCGCCTGGTTTGCAGTGAAGGTAAATTCAACGGCCGCGATGATTGGTTTTACGATATGTTTTACGTGGAAGAACAAAGGCGGGGTTTGGAAGCCCGGGAGGACCATTTTATACCCGGGGATTTTACCATTCCCCTTGAACCGGGGGAGACAAAAACCATAACTTTTATTGCCACCCTGGAGGAAGTTTTTACCCTCGATGGGAAAGCCCTTTTGGAACTGGAAATTCGCCGCCTGCAGGAACTGGTGAAAAGGGCCGGGTACCGGAGCGTTTTAGCCCGCCAGCTGGTGCAGGCCGCCGACAGCTTTATTGTCTACCGCCGGTCCACGGGCGCGAAAAGTATCATCGCCGGTTATCACTGGTTCAACGACTGGGGAAGGGACACCATGATTGCCCTGCCCGGGTTGACCCTGGTTACCCGCCGTTATGATGACGCCCGGGACATCCTGGTTACCTATGCCCGCTACTGCAGGGACGGGCTCCTGCCCAACATGTTTACCGATGCCGGCAGGGAGCCCCTTTACAACACGGTGGATGCCTCTCTGTGGTATTTCTGGGCGGTCTGGAAGTACCTGCAGTATACCCGGGACCATGCCTTTATCCGCCGGGAGATCTATCCGGTTCTGAAAGAAATTGCCCATCACTATATCAAAGGTACTCACTTTAACATTAAAGTGGATGAAGATGGGCTGCTGGCGGCAGGCTCTCCGGAGCTGCAGCTGACCTGGATGGATGCCAGGGTGGATCAATGGGTGGTCACGCCCCGCCACGGTAAGGCGGTGGAAATCAACGCCCTCTGGTATAATGCGCTGTGCGTATTGCGGGAACTGGCTGTCCGGTACGGGGATACTTTTCCCTACCAGGACCTGCTGGAAAAGCACAGGGAAAGTTTTTTGCGGGAATTCTGGTTTGAGGAGGGTGGATATCTCTACGATGTGGTCGGTGAGCAGGGGAAGGACGCTTCCCTGCGCCCCAACCAGGTTATTGCCTTAAGCCTGCCCTTCACCATAGTTGATGCCGGTAGGGGGCGAAGGGTGCTGACCCGTGTCTGGCAGGAACTATACGCTACCTACGGGCTGCGCACCTTATCCCCCAGCGACCCCCGGTACCGGGGGGTTTATAGCGGCGACCGGTGGCAGCGGGACGGTGCCTACCATCAGGGGACGGTCTGGAGCTGGTTGATCGGGCCATTTGTTACGGCCTGGCGCCAGGTACACCATTACTCCACGGCCAGCCGGTTGCAGGCGGCACGTTTTCTTGTTCCTTTCCAGGACCAGCTGCGCGACCACGGGGTGGGCTATATCTCCGAAATCTTTGACGGCAACGAGCCCATTGTCCCCCGGGGGTGTATTGCCCAAGCCTGGGGTGTGGCGGAAGTGCTCCGGGCCTATGTGGAGGACGTGCTGGAAATCAGACCGCAAATTTAACAAATTTAGAATCATGTTTTAAAATTTTTGAATCAAAGGAGGGGTCCATTTTGCCCATTCTGGATGATGCACAGGCCATGTATAATGCCGATACGAAGGGAATGCTCAAAGCCCTGTGGGAGTTGCCCGAACAATGTGCCCGGGCCTGGGAGCTGGGTATGGCCGCCGACGTTTCTCCCATGGATAATCTCCGCCAGGTAGTGGTTACCGGTCTCGGAGGTTCGGCCATCGGGGGCGATCTCCTGCGGGTTTATGCCACGCAGCGCCTGGACGTGCCGGTGGTGGTCAACCGGGACTACGTGCTGCCCAAATTTGTCGGACCGTACACCCTGGTTTTCGCCGTCAGTTATTCCGGCAATACCGAGGAAACCTTGAGCGCCTACGTCCAGGCCCGGGAAAAGGGTGCCCGGATTGTAGTTCTAACCACCGGCGGAAAGTTAGGAGAACTGGCCGGAAACGACGGCGTGCCGGTGATTACCGTGCCCGGCGGCATTGCCCCCCGTTCGGCAACGGGATACCTCTTTATTCCCACCCTGGCCGTGCTTTACCGGATGGGCCTGTTGCCGGACCTCAGCCATGAGGTGGCCGAGTGCACCTCCCTGTTGCAATCCATGCGGGAGAAGCTCAAGCCGGAAGTTCCCCGGGATTCCAACCAGGCCAAGATGCTGGCGGCCAATTTCCATAACCGCATTCCGGTAATCTGGGGTTCCAGCGGGACCACGGAAGTGGTGGCCCAGCGCTGGAAGGGGCAGATCAATGAAAATGCCAAGGCCCCTGCTTACTGGAACGTATTTCCGGAGCTGAACCATAACGAGCTGGTTGGCTTTGAGTTTCCCGGTGAACTCCTGCGCCGGCTTTATGTGGTTATTTTGCGGGATCCCCAGGATCACCCGCGGGTGCAGAAACGTTTTGCCATCACCCGCGAAATCATGGAAGGTGAGGTGGCCGGTGTTGTCGAAATTATGGCCCGGGGCAGCGGCACCCTGGCCCGCATGTACTCGCTGGTTTATATCGGAGACTATGCCAGCGTGTACCTGGCCATGCTGTACGGCGTGGACCCCGGCCCGGTCAGGGTGATCGACACGCTCAAAGCCCGCCTGGCGGAGGAGTGAGCGGGGACCCAGCACTCACTGGAATACTAGCTCTTCCCAAAACTTTATCAATTAAACCTGAAGCACCGGGAGCAGAGTCATATTGTGGTGAGTGCTGGGCCGTGCCTTAAGCGGGTTAACTGAACACTTACGTATTCGGCAAATTGAGCCGGGCTAATGAGTTGGTGATAATTATGCGGCTGGTAATCGTTACCGGTCTTTCCGGGGCCGGTAAGACCCAGGCCTTAAGGATTCTGGAGGATCTGGGCTTCTTTTGTGTGGACAACCTGCCTCCAAGGCTCATTCCCAAGTTTCTGGATCTTTGTTCACAATCTTCCCGGGGGATTAATAAAATAGCAGTAGTGGTGGATATCCGGGGTGGGGAGTTTTTCGACGCCCTTTTTGAAGTGCTGGCCGACCTGGAAAAGGAGGGGCTCCGCTACGAGATATTGTTCCTGGAAACCTCCGATGCCACTTTAGTCCGCCGGTACAAGGAGTCCCGCCGCAGCCACCCCTTGAGCGTCGACGGGGAAGTGCTGCAGAGCATACGGCAGGAAAGGGAGCGGCTGCGGGAACTGCGGGGGCGGGCCCATAAAATAATCGACACTTCCGAAATGACCCCCCAGCAGTTGAAGGAAGAACTGATCAGTTTATTTGGCGATAATGCCGGGGCGCCCCTGCGTATTACAATAATTTCCTTCGGGTACAAGTACGGCATACCTCTGGACAGCGACCTGGTTTTTGACGTGCGCTTTTTGCCCAACCCCCATTACGACCCGGCGCTGCGCCCGCTGACCGGAAACGATCCGGCCGTACGGGATTATGTCCTGTGCGCCCCGGTGAGCCAGGAATTCGTACACCGGTTCTATCAGTTTATTGATTTTCTCCTTCCCCACTACATCCAGGAGGGCAAAACCACCCTGACCATTGCCATCGGCTGTACCGGTGGCCAGCACCGTTCCGTAACCCTGGCCAGCTGTCTGGGGGCCCACCTGGCGGAGCAGGGTTACCGGGTGGCCGTGCGGCACCGGGATCTTCCCCGTTAAGACAGGGGTGAAAGGTGATGCACCTGTTCAAGTGGCTTTACCCCGGCTTGCATTTCAAGCGCTGGCTGGCCCTGTCTTTTTTGGGCCTGGTGCTGGCCGCTGCCGGCATCGGCCTTTTGGGCCGTCTTTTGCCCCGGGAGCACCAGGCGGTGCTGATGGTCTGGTTCGCGGAGCTTTTCGGCCCCGGGCGGGTTTGGCTCGGGGGCGCGCTTCTCCTGGTACTGGGTCTGCCGGCCCTGGTCTACGGCAACTTCAAGGCCTTTCGTTCGGTGGTGGACGCCCTGGCTCCCGGGGAGAGCATGCGCCTGGCGGATATTATCTATACCCGCCAGCACCTGCGCCGGGGACCCCGGATAGTGGTAATTGGCGGCGGCACGGGGCTGTCGGTACTGTTGAGGGGTTTGAAACAATATACCAGCAATATTACGGCCATTGTGACCGTAGCCGATGACGGCGGGAGTTCCGGCCGGCTGAGGGGGGAACTGGGTATACTTCCCCCGGGGGACATCCGCAACTGCCTGGTGGCCCTGGCGGATAAGGAATCGTTGATGGAGGACCTGCTCCAGTACCGCTTTAAAAGCGGGGACCTGGCCGGCCACAACCTGGGCAACCTGCTCCTGGCGGCGCTGAACGACGTGGCCGGGGGGTTTCACGAAGCCGTGCAGGCCTTAAGCAAGGTGCTGGCCATCAGGGGGCAGGTATTGCCCGTTACCTTGCAAAATGTGGTTCTGGGGGCGGAACTATCCGACGGCACGCTGGTATACGGGGAATCTACCATTCCCCAGTGCAGGAAGCCCATTAAACGGGTCTTCCTGGTGCCCGGGGATTGCTACCCCCTGCCCGAAGCATTGCAGGCCATTGCCGGAGCGGATGCGGTGGTATTGGGACCGGGGAGCCTTTATACCAGCATCCTGCCCAACCTTCTGGTGCGGGGAATTCCGGAGGCCATTGCCCGCACCCGGGCCGTGCGCATTTATGTCTGCAATGTGATGACCCAGCCCGGGGAAACCGACGGTTACGCCGCCAGCGATCACTTGCAGGCCATTTTCAACCACGCCGGTCCCATTGTGGATTACGTGGTGGTCAACCAGGGCGGCATACCGGCCCGGCTGAAGGCGCGCTATCGCCGGGAGGGAGCAGTGCCGGTGGTGGTGGATGGGGAGAGATTGCGGCAGATGGGAGTGGCGGTAATTGGTGCCAACCTGGTGCACGAAAGCAACGTGGTCCGCCATCACCCCGATAAACTGGCCCGCCTGATCCTGGAGCTGGCCCTCCTGGAGCGAAAATCGGGAGAACCCTTCGGGTCGTTCGACGGCTCTTTAAACGGCAGCCTGCGTTCGGGGCGCATGTGACCCGGTTAAATAAATCAACCACCCTTCCGCAGAAAGCGGGAGGTTTTTTGTCGAAATGGCAGTTGTCAGGGCCAGAGGCGGGTGTTAAGATCTTGTTAGGACACGGTTGGGTGCTGTCGCAAAGCCTACCGGGGGGCGGTTACCCCTTACTCCCGCGTTTTGCGACAGTCAATGTTGGGGAAAAGAATCTGGAGGGCTAGATGAGCGCAAGAATTTTGATCGTCATCGTGACGCTGCCGTTGCTTTTATTGCTGGTTCTGGCCGGCGCCCGGAACGCAGCCGATTCCCTGGCCCAGAGCCTGGCCCATCCCCTCCCGCCGCCTGAACGGGGAGAGATGGAGATACCTATTCTGATGTACCACAAGGTAAACCCCGATCCCCGTACGGGAGGTCTGGGGCTGCGGGTGCCCCCGCAAAAGTTCGCCCGGCAAATGGAATATCTGGCCGGCCACGGGTTTCACACAGTTTCCCTTACCGACGTGGTGGATCACTTCCAAAAGAGCAAACCTCTCCCGCCCAGGCCGGTGGTGATTACTTTTGACGACGGCTACCTGGACAATTATACTTATGCCTTTCCCATTTTAAAAAAGTATGGTTTTACCGCTACCGTTTTCGTGGTAGCCCATACGGTAGGCAAGACAAATACCTTCGATGCCGGAAGACAGCCTTTAAACAAAATGGCCGGCTGGCGGGAGCTTAAGGAGATGGCCAGTTACGGCATAACCATTGGTGCCCATACCCTGGATCACCCCCGGTTGACCCGGCTTTCTCTGGAGGAAGTCCGGCGCCAGATTAAAGAAAGCAAGGCCCTCCTGGAAGCGGAGCTGGGGCGTCCGGTAGAGGTTTTCAGCTATCCTTACGGCGAGTACAACCGGGAGGTGGCCCGGGTGGTGAGGGAAAGCGGGTACCGTGCCGCCGTTACGACCAGGCAGGGGCTGGCAGGCCCCGGGGATGACCCCTTTACCCTGAAACGGGTGCGGGTCATGGGCAGCTACGACCTGCAGAAGTTCATTACGGAACTGGTGAAACATTATTATTCTTCCGCCCCTTTAAAGGAGTAGATACTCATGACGCATTCAGCGCCACCAACAGAGGATGAAAATGGCCGCCGTTTTGCACGAAGCGACCCAGCACTCACTGCAACCAGAGTTCTTTGGTATGGATGATTGCTGGGTATGTGGGTTTCAATCCCTACGCGGGTACCCAGCACTCACAGCAACCGGGTTCTCTATAGTAACTGCTAACCATATGCTGCTTTAGTCCCTGCGCAGGTACCTGGATCCGGTGAGTGCTGGGTGAGTGCTGGGGAACGGAGCGAGCGTGTGCAAACGGCAGGCAAGTACTATTTTTAGGACAGGCCGGTAAAACCCGTCCCCGTTGTGGTATAATATTTTCAAGGTGAGCTTAAATGTCCTTTTCTACCCTGACCAAAAATGAACTGGCCCGGGTGGTGGGGAAGGAAAAATGCTGCAGGCTGGCCGAACTGGCTGCCCTGGTCAAAATGGACGGCAGCCTGTCCATCGGCACGGGGCCTAAAACCGCCCTTACCATTGGCACCGAAAATGCAGCCGTTGCCCGCAAAATTTTTTCTCTTTTTAAGGAAATCTTTGGTGTGCATACCGAGGTCCTGGTGCAGCGCAAGAACCGGCTGCGCAAAAAGAACCTCTACCAGGTGCGGGTCTCCCCCCCGTCCGGTATGGCCGACATTTTGCGCCGCCTGGGTATGGTGGATGCCCGCGGCCGGTTGACCGGGGGCATCCCCAGGGAATTGGTGCGCCGGGAATGCTGCCGCCGTGCCTACCTGCGGGGAGCCTTCCTGGGAGGAGGGTCGGTGAACAACCCCGAGGGCACCTATCACCTGGAAATCATCACGGGCAACGTCGAGCTTGCCCGGGCACTCGGCCGGCTGATGGGGGAGTTCGGTCTGGAGGCACGGGTGAGCGCCCGCAAAAACTGGCATGTGGTTTATTTAAAGGACAGCGACCAGATTGTGGCCCTGCTGAATATTATGGGAGCCCATACCGCCCTTTTAGACTTTGAAAACGTACGCATATATAAGGACATGCGCAACCAGGTGAACCGCCTGGTGAACTGTGAAACGGCCAATCTGAACAAAGTGGTGGATGCGGCCCTGCGCCAGGTGGAGAATATTCGCTTCATTGCCGACACCATGGGGCTGGAAAAACTCCCGCCGGCTTTGCGGCAGGTAGCCGAGGCCCGCCTGCAGTATCCCGATGCAAGTTTACGGGAACTGGGGGAAATGCTCGAGCCCCGGGTGGGTAAATCCGGCGTGAACCACCGGCTGCGCAGGCTGGATGAGATTGCTAAAAAGCTCCGCGAACCTTCGTGCGAGGTCCCTGCCGGAGCTCTCCTCACGTCTCTCAGAGGCGGCAGGAGAAACCTGCAGCTTTAGAGAATAAAGAAATAGTTTATCTTCAGAAAATTAACGTTGTTAATGGCGGAGCTTTGGAGGAGTGGAAGGCCATGCGCCTGGGTTACGGACTTAACGTGGAACAAACGCAAAAATTAATCATGACTCCCGAGCTGCGTCAGGCCATAACCGTGCTGCAGCTGTCCTCCCTGGAGCTTTCCCTGTATATAGAACAACAGCTGCAGGAGAATCCTCTTCTGGAGTTGCGGGAAGAAGAAACGGATGAAAACGGGAAAGAAGGAGAATTTGAGTGGGAGCTTGAGGGAGGGGAAGAAAAGAGGGAATATGACCTGGACTGGGAGGAGTATTTCCAGGATTCCAGTGATCTGGGCTTTCCCCGGGTGGAGCGGGACCCCGAGCCCCCTGCCCATAATTATGAAAGTTTTCTTTCCCAGGCGCCTACCCTGCTGGAACACCTGATGTTCCAGCTGTATTTAAGCAAGTGCAGTCCCGAGGCAAGGGTTATCGGCGAATACCTGATCGGCAATATTGACGAGCACGGCTACCTCCAGACCACTGTGGAGGAGGCCGCCAAACAGTTGGCCGTATCTCCCGGGGCCGTAGAAGAGACGCTGAAGCTAATCCAGACCTTTGACCCGCCGGGGGTGGGTGCCCGCACCCTGCAGGAATGCCTGCTCATTCAGGTCAACCAGTTGGGTATTAAAGATCCGCTGCTGGAACGGATCATCCGCTATCATCTAATGGATCTGGCCAGGGGCAAGTTTAACCGCCTGGCCCAACAGCTTAATGTCCACGTCAGTGAAATCCAGCGGGTGGCCGATATTTTGAGAACCCTGGATCCGAAGCCTGGCCGTAATTTTTCCACTCCCCATGAGGTGCGCTATGTGGTACCGGATATAGTGGTGGAAAAAGTCGGAGACGACTATGTCATCCTTATCAACGATGTATCCTTGCCCCGCCTGACCATCAACCCTGCCTATCGCTCGGTGCTCAGCCAGCAGGAAAACATTGATTCCCGCACCCGCCGTTTTGTGGAAAGCAAGCTCAATGCGGCGGTCTGGTTGATCCGCAGCATAGAACAGCGGCGTTTGACTCTTTACAAGGTGGCCAGTTGCGTAGTACAACTGCAGCGTGATTTTCTGGACCACGGGGTGAAATATTTAAAACCCCTTAATTTGAAGCAGGTGGCTGAAATGGTCGGCCTGCATGAATCTACCGTGAGCCGGGCCACTTCCAACAAGTATATCCAGACCCCCCAGGGAGTATTTGAAATGAAATACTTCTTCCCAACGGGGATTAACAGCGACGGTGGGAACCTGACCTCCGCTGAAAGCATTAAAAAGATGCTCCAGGAAATTGTGACGGCGGAGGATCCCAAAGAGCCGTTAAATGACCAGAAGATTGCGGAAATTTTATCTAAACAAGGAATTCGCATCTCCCGGCGCACCGTGGCTAAATACCGGGGTGAATTGGGTATTCCTTCCGTCCAGCAGAGGAAGCGCTACTAGCCTGGTGCCGGGCCACTCCACGGGACGGTCCCTTTTCCGGGGCGGCCGCCCGCGTGGAGCTGGAAGACTTTTAACGCGGGTAACTTTCCACCCGGGTACCGGTTTTGTAACCGGTACCCAATTTTTTTATCTCAATTAACCAGAAAAAGGAGGAACTATTTGACTGGATGGCGAATAAGAATGTCATAATTCAAATAAATTTTACTAAATGAGGTATACTATTGAAAGGAGCGAGAGGGAATAATGACGGTAAGAATAGGGATTAATGGTTTCGGCAGGATAGGGAGAAATGTTTTGCGGGCATCGCTCCGGCATCCCGAGATCCAGGTGGTGGCCGTAAACCACAAGTCCCGGCGGCTTCCGGTGAACGGAAACTACGCCCGCACCCTTGCCCACGCTTTGAAATACGACCCGGTACACGGCCGGCTGGACGCCGATGTGCAGGCCGATGAGCGCTCCCTGGTGGTAAACGGCCGGGAGATCGTGGTCCTGGCCGAGGCGGATCCCGCCAATATCCCCTGGGGTGAACTGGGAGTGGATGTGGTGGTGGAGTCCACCGGCAAGTTTAAAACGGCGGAAGACGCCTCCGTGCACCTTTCCAGCGGGGCCCGGAAGGTGGTCATCAGCGCCCCGGCCAAAGGGGACATCCTGACGGTGGTCATGGGCGTGAATGAGGAGCTTTACGATCCTGCCGTACATCACGTGGTTTCCAATGCCTCCTGTACCACCAACTGCCTGGCGCCGGTGGCTAAAGTGCTGGATGAGCAGTTTGGCATAATCAAGGGTCTCATGACCACCGTCCATGCCTATACCAACGACCAGCAGATCCTGGATATGCCCCACCGGGACCTGCGCCGGGGCCGGGCCGCGGGCATGAGCATTATTCCCACCACCACCGGTGCGGCCAGGGCGGTGGAGCTGGTGCTCCCGCAGTTGAAAGGCAGGCTGAACGGTATGGCCATGCGGGTGCCCACCCCCAATGTCAGCGTGGTGGATTTTGTGGCCCAGCTGCGCCGGCCAGTTACGGTGGAGGAGGTCAACGGGGCCCTGAAGGACGCTTCCGAGGGTAAGCTCAGGGGGATCCTGGCCTACAGCGACCTGCCTTTAGTATCGGTGGATTACTGCGGGGACTCCCACTCGGCCATTGTGGACGGCCCGTCGACCATGGTTATTGGTGAGGACATGGTCAAAGTGGTGGCCTGGTACGACAATGAATGGGGTTATTCCAACCGCATCCTGGACTTAATTTTATACATGGCCGAAAGAGGATTTTAGTAAAACATGTCAAAGAATATACACAGGCAGGTGTTTCCGGCGGGCCCCTGACGCGGTGCCCGCCGGAACAGGTAATGGGCAAGACCAGAAGAAAAGGGCGGCAGTCCTTCCGCGGCCTTTTCGCCGGGGAGTGGAAAAGTACCGCCCGAATATTATGTTACAATTTCCATCAGGGAGGTATATGCGTGATCAAAACCATCCGGGACATGGAAGTAACCGGTAAGCGGGTACTGGTACGGGTAGATTTTAACGTACCCCTGGACCAGGAGGGTAATGTTACCGATGACACCCGGATCCGGGCGGCACTACCGACCATCCAGTACCTGATTGACAGGCAGGCCAGGGTGATCCTGGCCTCCCATTTGGGGCGTCCCAGGGGCAAGGTGGACGACCGCTACCGCCTGGACCCGGTGGCCCGGCGCCTCTCCGAGTTGCTGGGCAGGCCGGTGGTCAAGGTGGACGACTGTGTCGGGGATGAACCCAAAAGGGCCATCGCCGGGATGCAGCCCGGCGATGTGGTGCTGCTGGAAAATGTGCGCTTTTACCCCGGAGAAGAAAAAAACGATGAAAATTTTGCCCGGCAACTGGCCGAACTGGCCGACGTATATGTGAACGATGCTTTCGGCACCGCCCACCGGGCCCATGCATCCACCGAGGGGGTGGCCCACTTCCTGCCCGCTGCAGCCGGGTTTCTCATGGAAAAGGAAATTACCGTCCTGAATCAGGCCCTGTCCAACCCCTCCCGTCCCTTTGTGGCCATCCTGGGCGGGGCCAAGGTTTCCGATAAGATTGGCGTCATTGAAAACCTCCTGGGCAAGGTGGATGCCCTGCTCATTGGAGGGGGTATGGCCAATACCTTTTTGGCCGCCCGGGGATATGCCCTGGGCAAGTCGCTGGTGGAAGCGGACCGGGTGGCCCTGGCCCGGGATTTAATGACCCGGGCGGAAAAGGCAGGCGTCAAACTGGTGTTACCCCTGGACCTGGTGGTTGCCGAGGCGGCCCGCCCGGAAGCGGAACCCAGGGTGGTAGCGGTGGATTCTGTGCCGGAAGAGTGGATGGCCCTGGACATCGGCCCAAAAACGGTAGAAACCTTTGCCGCCGAGGTGCGCGATGCCGGTACCGTCATCTGGAACGGCCCCATGGGTGTTTTTGAGATGGCCCCCTTTGCGGCGGGCACCTTTGGCCTGGCCCGGGCGCTCGCCGAAAGCAAAGCCACCACCCTCGTGGGCGGGGGAGATACGGCGGCGGCGGTGGAAAAGGCCGGGGTGGCCGGCAGGATGTCCCATATCTCCACCGGCGGTGGTGCTTCCCTGGAGTTTCTGGAAGGCAAGGTCCTGCCGGGTGTGGCAGTGCTAATGGACAGAGGGAAATGAGGGAAAGACCATGCGCATACCCTTACTGGCAGGCAACTGGAAAATGTACAAGACCGTCGCCGAAGCGGTAGAATTTGTGCGGAGGCTGAAGGAGGCCCTTTCCGGTGTCCGGGGAGTGGAAGTGGCCGTCTGCCCCCCTTTTACAGCCCTCTATGCCGTGGCCCGGGAACTGGCGGGCAGCAACATTGCCCTGGGTGCTCAGAATATGTACTGGGTCGAAGAGGGAGCCTATACGGGAGAAGTTTCTCCGGTTATGTTGAAAGAAATCGGCTGCCGTTATGTGATCCTGGGTCACTCGGAGCGGCGGCAGTATTTCGGCGAGAATGATGAAAATGTCAATGCCAAAGTAAAGGCGGCTTTAAAACACGGGCTCGTCCCCATTGTCTGTGTGGGCGAACGCCTGGAAGAAAGGGAAGCGGGGCATACGGAAGAGGTTATTGCCGGGCAGGTGCGCCGTTCCCTGGCCGGCCTTTCCGGCACCGAGCTGGCCGGCCTGGTGGTGGCCTACGAACCGGTATGGGCCATTGGCACCGGCCGCACGGCCTTGCCGGAAGATGCCCAGCAGGTGAACGCCTTTATCCGCCACCTGCTGGCCGGGATGGGCGGCCGGGAGGCGGCCCGGCAGGTGCGCATCCAGTACGGCGGCAGCGTCAAGCCGGAAAATGCCGCCGAACTGCTGGGGCAGCCCGATATAGACGGCGCCCTGGTGGGCGGCGCCAGCCTGAAGGTGGACAGCTTTGCCGCCATTGTCCGGGCGGCGCTGCGGGGATAGATCGCCAAACGGTGCTTTTGCTGCAAGACAAAGCAGGCCAAGCCAGTATTTTCAACATCCTGGAGGTTTTCGATGGAAATAAAGCATGTCCCCATGGTCCTGGTTATCCTGGACGGCTGGGGCCTGAGGGATGAACAAGAAGGAAATGCCATAGCCCAGGCCAGGACGCCCAATATGGATCGCTTTTGGGCCACCTATCCCCACACCACCCTGGGAACATCGGGGGAGGATGTGGGCCTGCCCGACGGCCAGATGGGCAATTCGGAGGTGGGGCACCTCAATATCGGGGCCGGGCGCATTGTCTACCAGGAGCTGACCCGCATTACCCGGGCCATCAGGGACGGCAGCTTTTTTACCAATGAAGCCCTGGTGGCGGCCGTGGAGCATGTCCGGGCCAACCACGGGGCCCTGCATTTGATGGGTCTTTTGTCCGACGGCGGCGTGCACAGCCATATTACCCACCTCTTTGCCCTGCTGGAACTGGCCAGGAGGCATAATTTGCCGCGGGTGTACGTACACTGTTTCCTGGACGGCCGGGACGTTCCCCCCGATAATGCCGGGGAATACATTCGGCAGCTTGAAGAAAAGTGCCGGGAACTGGGTACGGGCGAGATTGCCACGGTTATGGGGCGCTACTACGCCATGGACCGGGACTGCCGCTGGGACCGCACCAGAAGGGCATATGAGGCCATGGTCCTGGGGGAAGGGTTGAAGGCGCCTTCCGCCATGCAGGCCCTGGAAGAATCCTACCGGCGCGGGGAAACCGATGAGTTTGTGCAGCCCACGGTAATTACCGGGGGAGATGCTCCCGTGGCGGTGGTCGAAGACGGCGATGCGGTGATCTTTTACAACTTCCGCCCCGACCGGGCCAGGCAGATCACCCGGGCCTTTGTGGACGAGGATTTTGCCGGCTTTGAGCGCCCGGCAAACCGCCCGCGGGTGCATTTTACCTGCATGACCCTTTACGATAAAACCATAAACGCTCCGGTGGCCTTTAAACCTCACCATCCCACCAACACCCTGGGGGAAGTGATCAGCCGTCTGGGGCTCAAGCAGCTGCGCCTGGCCGAAACGGAAAAATACGCCCACGTCACCTTTTTCTTCAACGGGGGAGTGGAAACGCCCTATCCCGGGGAAGACCGCCTTTTAATTCCCTCTCCCAAAGTGGCTACCTACGATCAGAAGCCGGAGATGAGCGCCCCGGAGGTTACGAACGCCTTCCTGGAGCAGCTGGCTGCGGATAAATACCAGGTAATCATCATGAATTATGCCAATGCGGACATGGTGGGCCATACCGGCGACATGGCTGCGGCGGTCAGGGCCATTGAAACCGTAGACCTGTGCCTGGGGAAGGTGGTGGGGGCCGTGCTGGAAAAGCGCGGTACGGTCATTATTACCGCCGATCACGGCAATGCCGATGAAATGCTGGAACCCAACGGGCATCCCCATACCGCCCATACCACCAACCGGGCTCCATTTATACTGATCGGGGAGGATCTCGGGCGGGTAAAACTCCGTCCGGGGGGCATTCTGGCGGATATTGCCCCGACCGTGCTGGACCTGATGGGGATTCCCAGGCCGCCGGAAATGACCGGCGAGTCGTTAATTATGGAGTGTTAGAAATTTAGTATGCCTGTTATTCGGCGCATCCTTGCCATAATACAACCGAGGAGGAAGAAATTCATGAGCACAACCATAGTTGACGTATACGCCAGGGAGATTCTCGATTCCCGGGGCAACCCCACCGTGGAGGTGGACGTGCTGCTGGAAGATGGCACTCTGGGGCGCGCAGCCGTACCCTCCGGGGCTTCCACCGGCGCCCACGAAGCGGTGGAACTGAGGGATGGCGACCCGTCCCGTTACCTGGGCAAGGGCGTGCAAAAGGCCGTAAACAACGTAATTGAAAAAATCGCCCCCGAGATCATCGGCTTTGACGCCACCGACCAGGTGGGCCTGGACATGACCCTCATCGAGCTGGACGGCACGCCAAACAAGAGCAACCTGGGTGCCAACGCCGTCCTGGGTGTTTCCCTGGCCACGGCCAGGGCGGCGGCCCAGGCGGTGGGACTGCCCCTCTATCAATATCTCGGCGGAGTCAATGCCCGGCGGCTGCCCGTGCCAATGATGAACATTTTGAACGGCGGCAAGCACGCCGACAACAACGTGGACATCCAGGAATTCATGATCATGCCCGTAGGGGCCCCCAGCTTTGCCGAGGCCCTGCGGATGGGGGCCGAGGTCTTCCACAACCTGAAAAAGGTGCTCAAGAAAAAGGGCCTGAATACCGCCGTAGGCGACGAGGGCGGCTTTGCGCCCAACCTCAGTTCCAATGAAGAAGCCTGCGCGGTAATTATGGAGGCCATCGAGGCGGCCGGCTACCGGCCGGGGGAAGATGTGGCCCTGGCCATCGATCCCGCGGCCACAGAGTTTTTCAAGGAAGACCGCTACATGCTGGAAGGGAAGCCTTTCACTGCGGAGGAGTTGATTGACTTTTACGCTTCCCTGGTAGAGCGCTATCCCATCCTTTCCATTGAGGACGGCCTGGCCGAGGACGACTGGGAGAACTGGCCGAAGCTTACTGCCCGCCTGGGCGGCAGGGTGCAGATAGTGGGGGACGACCTTTACGTTACCAATACGGAAAGGCTTCAAAAGGGGATCGAACTGCGGGCCAGCAATTCCATCCTGATCAAGGTGAACCAGATCGGCACCCTCACCGAAACTCTGGAAGCCATTGAAATGGCCCGGCGGGCCGGGTTCACTGCGGTGGTCAGCCACCGTTCCGGGGAGACGGAAGACACCTTCATTGCCGACCTGGTGGTGGCCACCGGTACCGGCATGATTAAGACCGGAGCGCCTTCCCGGACCGACCGGGTGGCCAAGTACAACCAGTTGCTGCGCATAGAGGAACAACTTGGTGATACCGCTATTTATCCGGGCCGGAACGCCCTGAGAACCTCACGTCTCCAATTTATCCCGCATGTGTAATTGTCAATTATTATTGTTCTGTGCTATAATAACAACGAATGGAAGGGGAGGTGCCAGCGGGTGTTAAAAGGCGTTTTAATAGCCTTTCACGTTCTCTTAAGCATTGCTCTCATTGCCACAGTGCTTTTGCAGTCGGGAAGAAGTGCCGGGCTCTCCGGGGCCATAGCCGGGGGAGCGGAGGTTTTGTTCGGTAAAAAGAAAGGGTTGGACGAATTTTTCAGCAAACTGACTACGGTAGTGGCGGTGTTATTTGCCATTACATCACTGGTTTTGGGCTTATGGATATAAGCCCATTGTCTTATTCTTTGCAGGCTGCCGTCCACCAGCCAGAAGATTTATAAAAGAAAGGTGTGCGGCGCCTGTTACCGGGAAGGGGAGGTGATCGGGAGGGGGAGGTTAGGTATTTTATGACAGGCTGTTTAAAAAATTAACCATGGGGGGGAATATTCTTGGTACAGTCGTGGGTGACCTATTCCGGGATAGTGGCTGCCATTATCGGGATCCTGTTTGCAGGTTATCTGGCCTCATGGGTACTTAGTCGTCCAGCCGGTTCCCAGCGCATGCAGGAAATTTCGGCGGCCATTCAGGAAGGGGCTATGGCCTATCTCAACCGGCAGTATAAGACCATAGCCCTGGTTGGTGTGATAGTAGCCCTGATTATCCTGTTCGGCCTTAACTACTGGACAGCAGTCGGCTTTGTCATCGGTGCTGTTTTCTCCGGTTTGTGCGGTTATATCGGCATGTACGTGACCACCCGGGGCAATACCCGTGTGGCGGAAGCGGCCAAGTCCGGCATCGGCTATGCCCTGCAGGTGGCTTTCCGGGGCGGCGCCGTGACGGGGATGATGTGTGTGAGCCTGGCCCTTTTGGGCGTATCGGCCATGTACGTCATTTTTAAGGACCCGGTGGCGCTGGTGGGCCTGGGCTTTGGCGGTTCGCTGATCAGCGTGTTTGCCCGTCTGGGCGGCGGCATTTACACCAAGAGTGCCGACGTCGGCGCCGACCTGGTGGGTAAGGTGGAAGCCGGCATTCCCGAAGACGACCCCCGGAACCCGGCGGTTATTGCCGACAACGTGGGTGACAACGTCGGTGACTGTGCCGGTATGGCTGCCGACCTCTTCGAGACCTATGCCGTGACTGCTGTCGGTGCCATGCTCCTCGGTTTCCTGATCTTCAAAGATCAACCCCAGTACGTGGTCTATCCCATGGTTCTGGGAGCAGTCGCAATCATTGCCTCCATTATCGGTACCTTCTTTGTCCGGATGGGCGGCGGTACCAACATCATGGGCGCCCTGTACAAGGGGCTCTGGGCTTCCGCCATCCTGGCCCTGATCGGCTTCTGGTTTGTCACCGGTGCCGTGCTGGGCTCCACTGCCTTCTTCTGGCCCGCTCTCATCGGCGTGGTCGTCACCGTAGCCATCGTGTACATTACCGACTACTATACATCCAAGAGTTTCCGCCCGGTGAAGTCCATTGCTGAAGCTTCCCAGTCCGGTCACGCCACCAACATCATTACCGGTATCTCTGTGGCTATGGAGGCCGGCGTTTTGCCTGCCATTGTAATCATAGCCGGTATTCTGATTTCCTACCTGATCGGCGGCGGCGGGGCGGAAGGGCTCTATGCCATCGGTATTGCTTCCATGGCCATGCTCTCCATGACCGGTATCATCGTGGCCATTGACTCCTACGGGCCCATTACCGATAATGCCGGCGGTATTGCCGAAATGGCCGAGCTGCCGGAAGAAGTGCGCAACATCACCGACCCGCTGGATGCCGTGGGCAACACCACCAAAGCGGTGACCAAGGGTTACGCCATTGGTTCTGCCGGCCTGGCGGCCATCGTGCTCTTTGCCGACTACACCCACCACCTGGCGGACTTTGTTCCCAGTGAGAAGCTCACCTTCTCCATCCACAACCCGTGGGTGCTGGCCGGCCTGTTCATCGGTGCTGCCCTGCCCTACCTGTTCTCCTCCCTGGCCATTGGTGCCGTGGGCCGGGCGGCCTACGAGGTGGTCAACGAGGTGCGGCGGCAGTTCCGGGAAATTAAGGGCATTATGGAGGGTAAGGCCAAGCCGGAATATGGCCGTTGCGTGGATATCGTCACCCGCCGTGCCCTGAAGGAAATGATCCTGCCCGGACTGATCCCCGTTCTCTCCCCAGTGATCGTAGGCCTGCTCCTGGGACGGGACGCCCTGGGCGGCATGCTGATGGGCACCATCATCAGCGGTCTCTTCCTGGCCATCTTCCAGACCTCCGGCGGCGGTGCCTGGGACAACGCCAAGAAGTACATTGAAGAGGGCATGTACGGCGGCAAGGGTACTCCCACCCATGCTGCGGCGGTAACCGGCGACACCGTCGGAGACCCGCTGAAGGATACGGCGGGACCGGCCATCAACCCGATGATCAAGATCGTGAATATCGTGGCGCTGCTGATCATCCCGTTGATTGCCAATATCGCCCGCTAGGATCAAAACTGGCAATAAAAAATGCCCCTGCCGTATGCGGCAGGGGTACTTTTATATGCGCGGCCTGAGTTAACCCACTTTCCAGTTGCCCTTACCCCGGCTTCCGTTTGCGGTGATTACCGCCTCAACCGAGCAACCCCTGAATGGAAAGGCGTCGCCATACGCCTTTGCCGGTGATGTCGATACTCACCCCATCCGGGGCTACCCTGGCATTTTTCGGGAGAAACACCTTGAGGCCGTTGGCCTCGGTCTGGTGGAACCTTTCCACGTCGGCAGGTAAGCCTGCATACACGGCAGGCTCATAGGTCATGCCTCCTCACCCGCCGCAGAGTTCCATAACCAGGGTGATGGTATCGGTTTGTTGCAGTATATAGTCCCTGGCCTCGTCGGATACATGTACCTGAACCACAAAAACCACCCTCCTGTTCTTATGTGATTACTCAATGACCCATAATATTCAGTTAATGTACGGCTGACCAGGTTAATGTGCGACGTCAGGCACGGCCCAGCACTCACCACAATATGACTCTGCTCCCGGTGTTTCAGGTTTAATTGACAAATCAGGTTTTGGGAAGAGCTAGTGTTCCAGTGAGTGCTGGGTCCCGCTCACTCATATGCTCCCCAGCACTCACTGGAAAAGCTGTACTTCAAATACCAGCATTCACTGCTTGTCACAGCAGGTCTGGGTAAAGCAACATTGTTCAGTGAGTGCTGGGCAAAATCATTCGCTCCAGACAACGCCGTGCCTTTAGGGCGATGGCAGGAATGATTACGGGCGCAATGTTAAGTGAACTTGCGAAAGACCTGCATGAATTCAGCCATTATGTCTTTAAGTTCCTTGCCTCCCGCCAGGCCCTCCATAATCTCGTCGGCCAGGTGGCAGGCCAGGGTGGTCATGGCCACCTGGTTGATGGCCGCTTTAATGGCCGCCAGCTGGATGACCACTTCACCGCAACTGCGCTGGTCCTGGATCATCCTGGACACTCCCCGCACCTGCCCCTCTATGCGCTTTAACCGGGCCAGCAATTCCTCCTGCACTTCCTGCCGGTAAACCGGGTCTTTTTTCATGAAGCCTGCTCCTTTCCCGGAAGGTCAAATCACAACTCCAAAGCCCCATACCCCGTATGGTATATAAAAGTTTACTATTAATCCTGCAGTTTGTCAAGAGCAAATCCCCAATTAATATGTATTGACAATCTGAAAGGACGCGGGTAATATTATATATACGAGATACCCCTACGGGTACCCGTAAATGGGATGTAACAGTTTTCCAGTAAGCCGGCAATCTTTAGATGTTTCCAGAAAAGGAGGAATCACCATGCTCAAGGAAAAACAAAAACAGCGTAAACTAAGGCAAAGCTTAACCTGGTTGGGCCTGCCCCTGGTGGCCGTGCTGGGATGGTTCTACCCCTGGCTGGGCTTCTTGCTCCTCGGGTGTATGGTCGGGGCAGTGGGGGTGGCAGCCTTCCGGGGACGGGCCTGGTGCGACTGGATGTGTCCCCGCGGAGCCTTTTTCGATCTCTTTGTGCGGCCCCTGTCCCGGAAGAAAGCCATCCCTGCCTTTTTCCGCAGTCGAGCGGTGCGGGTATTCATGCTGGGCTTAATTTTCACCATGATCGGCGTCCAGTGGTACCTGGCCGGGGGAGATGTGGCGGCCATGGGACTGGCCCTGGTGCGTATACTTACTGTTACCACGGTGGTCGGAATTATCCTGGGATTGCTTATTCATCCCCGGATCTGGTGTCACATCTGCCCCATGGGCACCCTGGGCCACTGGCTCTCCAGGGGCAATGAGCCCCTCTCCATCAGCCGGACCTGCACCGTCTGCCGGGCCTGCGCCCGGATCTGCCCCATGCAGCTGAAACCCTATGAGTACCGGCTGGAAGGAACTATGGGGGACAATGACTGTATCAAATGCGGCTCCTGCGTGGCCGCCTGCCCCCGCCGCGCCCTGTCCTTCAGCTCCGGTTACGGGGAAAAGGAAGCGGCCTGACGGCCTGAACCCACCCTGTTCTGCTGAAGGCTGGCGTTAAAAATGGCCGGCTATCGCCGGCCATTTGCCCTGGGAAGGGGCTGTTTTCAGAATCCCTGTGCCTTTTTGAACCGGCGGCGCTCCGCCCAGAGCCGGTCGGCCACCCGGCCCCACTCCCGGGAACGGTCGTCCAGGCAGGCGGCAATGGTGCCCTCCAGTACGGTGTCCGCCCCTTCGTGGGTCGGGCGGGCGCCGGATTCTTTAACGATATCCCGCAGGGCCTGCGGTACATCGATGATCGGGCAGGGCCGGAGCAGGTTGTCGTGGAAGGGCTGGCGCTTCTGGTAGGCCGCGAACAGGGGCGAGCGCAGTACTTCGATCAGGCTCTTTTCATTGATGTTGTCCACGGCAAAGTGGACGAAGGCGCAGGGTTCCACTTCCCCGGCGGCATTGATGTGGAAGTAGCGCCTTCCCCCGGCAATGCACCCCTCCACCAGTTCACCGTCGTTCCAGAAGTCGGCAATCTGGATGGGTTTGTGGGTGCGGATGTAGGGTATGCGTTCAGCCAGGTAGGCCCTCTGCTCCGGGGTAATCATCAGGTTCACGTTGGGGTTGCGGCCGATGGGAATGTAATGGAATGTCCAGCCGTAAATAACCCCTTTATCAATAAGGAAATCGATAAACTCGTCGCTGGTTACTTCCATCACGTTTTCCCTGGTGATGGTGATGGAAACGCCAAAGGCCGCGCCCCGTTCCCGCAACAGGTCCATGGCCCGCATGACTCTGTCGAAGGTACCCGGGCCGCGCCGGGCGTCGGTGCGTTCCCGCCACCCTTCCAGGCTGATGGCCGGGGAGAAGTTTCCTACCTCGATAATTCTATCGGCCATTTTTTCATTGATCAGTGTACCGTTGGTGTAGGCCATGAAGGCCATATCGTGATGTTTGGCCATCAGGTCGAAAAGGTACGGGTAGACCAGGGGCTCCCCGCCGGAAAAGACGATCCAGTAGATGCCCAGCTCTTTGGCCTCGCTGAAAAGGCGGTCCAGCCTCTCCGGGCTCAAGGAGTTCTTGTGGGAATATTTGCCAGCCCAGCAGCCCTCACAGGCCAGGTTGCAGGCGCTGGTGGGATCGACCAGGATGAAGTTGGGAACGTTCACCCCCAGTTTTGCGGACATATTCCTCTGGCGGGGAATACCGAAAATCATGGCGTTCATAAACCAGTTGTATGCCAGGCGGTTACGCACGTTGGGATGGAGGTTTTGGGCCAGCCTGTTGATGTACTCCCGGATGGCCGGATTTTCCCGGTAGGCGGCGGCTACCGTTTCCACCTGACGTTTGTGCCGTTCCTGAATGGCCAGTAACTTCACCAGATTTAAGAGTCGCGGAAAATTCGTTTCCGGTTTTTTACTCACGTAGGCCAGAACGTTTTGAGAAAGGTGCGCGGCAAGGAAATTTTTGGCTCGACCCAGTTTGGTAGTCCCGGAATGCATAAACAGCAACCTCCTGTAAGTTTTTTATATGACCACTTGCATTTACTGGCTGGGGGAGAATATCGCAAAACTGCCCGGTGGTGGTCGTCCCCCGTCGCGAAAGACACTACCCAAAGGAAATATCCTGGGGTGCATGTCAATATGCATAGGATTTCCCCTCTTTCGTCAAAAAATTCCCCAAGAAACCTAACAGGCCAAAAAGACCCAAAAACATTTTAAAAAAATTTACCGTGAGCGTTGCAGGGCTTCCGTTAAAAAGCTGGCCAGGATCCTGCGTTCCTGGTTGTCGCATTCGGAAATGTGATCTTCAAAGCGGCGGATGCAGGAAAGGATTTTGCTGTTAACCGCATCTTTCATGCTCTTGAGCATGGTTCCGATTGCCGAGCCGGCAAAGAGGCTTAAGACCAGCTCGGGCTTGGGGGCCAGTTCGAGGATGTGCTTCAGTGCCGCCATGCCCCGGGAGTTAATCTCGTGTATATGGGTGATTAAAAGGGCGATGGTATAGGCACTGAACACCACCGGCAATTCTATCCGGGACATTTCCTCTAAAAGTTCTTCCTTGATTTTTTGGGGGTTCAAGTTCTTCATATTATCAACCAGGGATAACAGTTTGCCTCGGGCTGTCGACCAGTCCTCCAGGTTTTTTGATTTTGCTTCCTGTGGGGGCAGGAGCTTAAGGGCCTTTTCCGTCGGCCGGAAAACCACCATGGAACGGCCGGGAGCCTTTTCGCTGCGGCTGAGGGTGTACTCCCTGCGCAGAAAGTCTCCTTTTTCCAGCTCTTTAAGGATGTCGTAGGCTGTCCACTTGCTTACGCCAAGTGCCTGAGCAACGGTGGCATAGTGGACGGGAAGACCAGTCTGGCGGAAGAGGTTTACAATTTTATAAAGGAATTCTTTACGCCGTTGGGTAAGGTTCATGGGGTGTCACTCCCAGCGAGAAATGAATCAGTCCTGCTCCCAAAAAACCAAAATTTAATTATTATTATACTTTTCCTTTCCGGGCTGTCAAGGTTCCCTCGAAACATCACCCGTTCTTATTCAGTGCCGGCCCGACGCTACACTTGCGATATGACAAATTTTTGGTAAAATATTTTATAAATGTTCAGCGAACCTGGTTGGATGCGGCCCAGCACTCACCAAAATATGATTCTGCTTCCGGTGTTTCAGGTTTAATTGACACATCAGGTTTTGGGAAGAGCTAGTATCCCAGTGAGTGCTGGGTCCTCGCTCACTCCAGTGCTTCGCGCCGACAGCACCGCGGTTCGCTTCGGGCCGCCCAGCACTCACTGAAAAAGTTATACTGGAAAGCCCTGCACTTACTATCTTGTTACAGCAGGCTTAGAAAGAGCATCATTGCCGGTGAGTGCTGGGTCTTCTGCGGATTGCCCGTGACTAATTGTACTTCGTTGTAAGCTGTTAACTAATGTGTTTCAAGCTTTTCTTACGCTTAGTCAATCTTGCGTCCTCGAGAGCCGAGCCGCCCATCACTCACTGAAAAAGCTATACTGGAAAGGCCTGCACTTACTGTCTTGCCATAGCAGGCTTAGAATGAGCATCTTTGCCGGTGAGTGCTGGGTTCACCGGGTGCTGTTACCGGCGCTTCGCAAGTCGTTCGCTCCGGACAGCGCCGCATCCTCGTCGTTACGGTTTTGCTGAACATTCACGTATACCGTGTTCAAAAAGGGACACTTCTCCATAAGTGTGATGAGTGCCCAAAAGCAAGGTGAATGAAGGTTATGTACAGTGTTAGCCGGAGTGACGGCATGTGTTTTGCTTGCAGCCCCAAAAATCCCATCGGCCTGCACCTGGAGTTTTCCCTGGAAGGTGATGTTTGCCGGGCCACCTTTACCGCCGGGGAAGAACACCAGGGGTGGGACGGTTTGCTGCACGGCGGCCTCATTGCCACGCTGCTGGACGAGGCCATGGCCCAGTGGCTCTGGCGCCGGGGCGTTGCGGCCATGACGGCGGAAATGCTCACCCGTTTCAGCCGCCCGGTGCCCGTCGGCGTGCCGGTGACCGTGGAAGCCTGGAAGGTGGGCGGTAAAGGGCGGCTGTGGGAGCTTTCCGCCCACCTCATCCTTCCCGGCGGCAGGGTGGCCGCCCGGGCCACGGCCAAGTTTCTGACTATAAAAGAAGGGAGTCTTCAAACGTGACGCGGGATGAAGCCTATACTCTTCTCACCAGGCATTTGAAAACACGCAACCTGGTAAAGCATTCCCTGGCCGTGGAAGCGGTCATGCGCGGCCTGGCCAGGCATTTCGGCCAGGACGAGGATATCTGGGGCCTGGCCGGGTTGCTCCACGACATCGACTACGACTGGACGAAGGACGAGCCCGCCCGGCACAGCATGGAAGGGGCGGACCTGCTGGCCCGGGAGGGCTTGCCGGAGGAAATAGTCTACGCCGTCCGGGCCCACAATGAAGTCCACGGCCTGCCCCGGCAGAGCCTGCTGGACAAGGCCCTTTACGCCAGCGACCCCCTCACCGGGCTGATTGTGGCCGGGGCCCTGATCAAGCCGGAGAAAAAGCTCTCGGCCATAGACGTCCCCTTCCTCCTCAACCGCTTCCACGAGAAATCCTTTGCCCGGGGGGCGAACAGGGAACAGATTAAAAGCTGCTCCGAGATGGGGCTCTCCCTGGAGGAGTTCATGGAAATCGGGCTTAGGTCCATGCAAGGTATTGCCGGGGAGATGGGGCTTTAAAGGATGCTGGCCGGCAGGTTTTTTCTGCCGGCTTTTTCCACGCGTCCGGTTGTCCCCAGGGTCTTCGGGCCAGAAAATGGAATTGCCTGTTGACATTTGTGCATCGACTGCTATAATAAGAATAGGCTGATAAGTATTTAGGTACTTAAAAAGTTACTTAGCCCAGCCGCCTGAAGGTAGGGCTTTATTTATCTGCAGGGGAGGTGGTCATGGTGGGAAA
Organism: Desulfofundulus luciae; assembly: GCF_030813795.1. Taxonomy (NCBI): domain Bacteria; kingdom Bacillati; phylum Bacillota; class Clostridia; order Eubacteriales; family Peptococcaceae; genus Desulfofundulus; species Desulfofundulus luciae. The sequence goes on from NZ_JAUSUX010000001.1 coordinate 262,348, forward strand.
GGTGGTCACGGTGAACAGGAAGGCCCGCCATGACTATCACATCCTGGAAACCTACGAGGCCGGCATTGCCCTGACCGGCACCGAGGTTAAGTCCCTGCGGGCAGGGCGGGCCAACCTGCAGGACAGCTTCGCCCGCATTGAAAACGCCGAACTGTTCCTGTATAATATGCACATCAGCCCCTACGACCAGGGCAACCGCTTCAACCACGAGCCCAAGCGGACGCGCAAGCTCCTGATGCACAAGAGGGAGATCATGCGCCTATTGGGCAAGAGCCGGGAAAAGGGCCTGGCCCTGATCCCGCTGAAGGTGTACTTCAACGACCGGGGCAAGGCCAAGGTGGAACTGGCCCTGGCCCGCGGCAAGAAGGTGTACGACAAGCGGGAAGACATGGCCGCCCGGGACGCAAAGCGGGAAATGGAGCGGGCCCTGCGGGGGAAGATGTAATAAGTGCCATGGGGGCGAAAGGTTTCGACGGGGGAAGCGGTGGCAGGAGAAGCGAGCCGGGGTTCCATCAGCCCGTAAAACGGTGGAAAAACAATAACTGCCAACGAAGAATACGCTCTGGCTGCTTAATTTAGCGGCCACATCCTACCCGGGTCCGGCCCGTGACGCGGGATAGGGTGTCAAACTAACGGGCTTGCCGCCGGGACGGTTCTCGGAGGCCCGGCGGGACATCAAAACGAGATAGCCCCTGCGGAGGCTGGCTGTGGCCGCCAAAGGGGCGAAAGCCAGAACACAGCCTGCGCTCGGAGAAACTCCTGTGGCTGTTCTTCCGGACGGTGGGTTCGAATCCCCCCGCCTCCACCAGTGGTAACCACAGACACCTTGAAGATTATTGAGTGGTGTCTTTTTTTTTTGAAAGAACAAAGGGAGTGGTTACAATTAGTTATCCCGGGTTGGGGGCCCGGGATATTTTGCTTTGTCCAACTTAAATCAGTAGGTATATCGGATCTTTCTATAATCAACAAACCCGGAACCTTAGGAAAGAAACCAGTAATTTTACGTCCGGGAAGTTGTAGGATTAGATGAACAGGTCTTATTATCATGTATGGAAATAATTTCTTCGCTTTGGGGCTGGATAGCGCCTGATGGGGGTAGAGGAATGGCGGAAAAAGGAGATAACCAACCAGCCCGGCAAAAAAGGAAAATTTCGCCGGAAGAAAAGCAGCAGCGGTATAAGTTAAGGTTACGCGACCTGCTCTATCCCGATAATCTCGTCAAGCGTTATTTGGGACTCGGTAACCCAGGCATCCAGGTGCTGGTTGATTGCCCCCAGGGTGAGCCGCCAGAAGATCTTTCCGTTTTAGGCAGAATATAAGATATTTTTATATTGTTCTTAATATGATTTTTAAACGTATATTTTCATGCAATCCGATATAGGGGGTGAAGCTCAAAAAGGAGGGCAAAAGAAAGGCTTTAGCGGAGGAGGGTGAGTGTTTTTGAAAATTTACACAATTTTGTCGAGGAGGGGAGTAAACAATGAAATTTAATCGTGCTCATCTTATTGTCATTGGGTTACTCTGTTTTTGGGGAGTCTTCCTAGGGGGCATAGCTATTGGCAGTGCAGGAAATGTATTACAGTCGATAGCTGTCGATTTTTACGCCGTAAAGAAGATTATTATCGATGGTGCTGATAAAACCCCGCCTGCCGACAAAAGACCTTTTGTTTATAACGGAACAACCTATGTGCCGCTAAGATACGTTGCAGAAGCCCTTGGTAAGCAGGTAAAATGGGACGGAGCAACGGGAACCATATATATCGGAAAATCACCCGATCTGATTGAACAAAAAGTAATTTATGACGACTTTTCACAGCCCTTAAGTGTAAACTGGGTGATGGATAAAGGAACGTGGTCAATAGATCCAAATAACGGTGCCTATGTCGAGGACAGCACGGGGTATTTAAGATTAGACAATAACAAGTACCATATAGGTGAGAATTATACAATTGAATGTGACGTAGCTGTTTCAGGTATTCATGCTTCTGCTGGTGTCTTTGTTGGTGGAACACCTGGTGATCCTCATTTTAATTATCCTCGTATTTATTTGGATTCGGTTGGTATAGTGTGCGGTGAATATGGTGTTGGATTAGATTATAGATACAAGAAGTTAGATGTTAAAGAGGGTAAATTTTATAAGCTAAAAGTTTCTGTAAGGGATAACAAAGTGGATGTTTATCTCGATGGCAATTATATAACGTCCACCGAATTTACACGAGGGAAAGGGAACCTTGTGGGATTATACTCTTTTGAATACGATGATGATCATGGGTATATTAGAAACTTTAAAATTACCATGGATGATAAAATTACCATGGATAAAAGCATGATAAGCCAAAACAACGAAGTAGCATATGTTTCTAATTCAAAAGAAGAATCTCCAATACATCAACCTGCTTTTCAGCAACAAGAAGATGAACTCCAATCTGAACAACAACTGCAGCCTCAGCCACAATCGGAACACCAGCAGCATTTACAAGTGCTGCCCCAGCCTCAGCATGGGACAGAGTTGGAGCCGCCCGGTGACAACTATTTCGATCAAAGTGATGAAAAAATTGTCATTTCTGATAGCAACCAGTTCAACCAGAGTGAAGACTCAGAGTCTTTAATTCCAGTATCAGTATTTGTAGATGCAAGAAAAGATGGTGTAATTCAAAAGGCTGGAACAGGGTATATTAAGGATAACAGAATCTTTATTCCTGTTAAAGATGTTGCACTGGAGCTAGCAATTGGTATACCAACTGACAATATTCATGTTATTGAGGCAAGTAAGGAAACATTAGTGATTATTAAGGGTGATAAAGTTATTGAGTTTAAAGCTAATTCGCCGTATATGTTTGTAAATGGAGCGGAGATTAAGATGGATGTTTCGCCTCAAATTATTGAGGGAAAGATTATGGTTCCTTTTCGTTGGGTTGTACAGGCATTGGGGTACTCTGCCGTGTGGGAAGAGGATAGTCAATGTTTAACAATTAGAGGATACAATTAGAGGATGTATGGAGTGATTATTTTGTTTTCTGGAAGACGTATTTGCTATCTGTCAGTAATCTTAATACTTCTTTTTACTTTTGCCGCCGGTTGCGGTGGAGGAGCAGGCGCCAAGGTAACAAAACAGTTAGAGCTGGCCGTAAAGTACCTCAGCGAGAACAAGTTTGAAGAGGCCATCCTGGCTTACCAGGAAGTAATCAAGATCGATCCCCAAAATGTTCAGGCTTATAAAGGCCTGAGCGTTACCTATTATTTACTGGGGAAAACCGACCAGGCGGAGCAGGGGCTGCAGGATGGTACGTTCACGATTGTTCTTTAGAATTTTCTGATCCCGTTATGGAAAGTGCAGGAGATATTTTGTCATTGCTGGGCTCCAAGGAAGGGTTCAAATTTGAAAATAAACCCGGAAGTTATGACATTGGCTGGAAATTTGCCAATGCCCAAAAAATCGTTGCCCTGGTTGCTCCCTACGGAGAGCACTGGAAATGGGCCTATACTATTCAGAAAGACGCGGGTAAATGGGAAATCGTGAAAAAAGAGTATGCAAATGAAGATCCCTTCCCGTTTTCCAGGAAATTGCATGAAATTTATTATTACCAGGAATGAGAACTGGGCACACCTTGAATAGGGAAATTTACAGTTGACAATCTCAAGAGACCCTGGGCATTGAAGAACAGTTTAAACTGCCAAACTCAGACTCTTTTATGGCGTTATTTTTGGTTACGGTACTAGTGTAGCAAGCAGTTTGACGGGTTAGTTTACATAGATGACAAGAGGAAGAAAATATTGAAATATTATTAGGGAAGGAGTAAACGGAATCTATCTTGTTTGGCTCCTTGGATAAATCGAGAAGAGAACTCTAATCCAGCCTTAGTCTTGTACGGATCCATTTGTAATGAGGAGTGTTATAGGTGAGTGCCGTTTTTGTTAGAAGAATGATTATGGCATTTGCCATCCTGATCTTCATAGGTAGTCTATGTTTTGGTTGCAGTGCCGGTACGAACGCTAAGGTGACCAGGCAACTGGAACTTGCTGTGAAGTATTTGAGTGAAGGCAAGTTTGAAGAGGCGGTACTGGCGTACAATGAAGTATTGAAGATAGACCCGAAGAACCTTAGCGCCTATAAGGGCTTGGGCAAGGTGTATGCCTTACAGGGCAAGTACGACGAAGCGGAAAAACTGTACCTGAAGGGATTAGACGTTGTTGAGGATAAGCCGCAGTTGAAGCTTTGCCTGGCCGGATTGTACGTTGATAAGAATGAAACCGACAAGGCGCAAAAAATTTATAACGAGCTTATCAACTCCGATCCCAAATACCTCCCCGCCTACGAAGGCCTAATGGCACTATACCTTTCCCAGGGGAAGACAGACGAGGCCATCGGACTTCTTTCAAGATGTATTGAGACGAACAAAGATAACGAGCGGAGTTACAGCCTGCTGGCAGAAGCCTATTTAGAAGCCGGAAACAAGGAGGAAGCTTTAAAAGCCGTCGTCAAATCGCTGGAAATTAACCTTAATCAGCAGGCGGCTTACGACCTGATCGAGAGGATATTCCAAAAGAATTGGGAAGACGTAATCGCCTACGGAACGGAAGTATCAAAAGAAAACGAGCGCGTCGGAAGGATGCTCCGGATATACGGTTGCTGGAACTCCGGGCGCTATAACGAAACGATTAATCTATTTGAACAGATACCGTCGCCCGGAGCACAAGTTTACAAGGCGATGGTATACACCGCCCTGGCCTATCTGAAAACCGGCAGAGAAAGCGAGGCTGACAGGCTTATCAAGAAGATAGACCTCAAGGAAGCTAAAAACCCGGTTCTCTGCGCCGATGTAGCGCGGTACTACTTGGAGAAAGGCGATAAAGACAAAGCGCGCAAAATCGCCCTGCAGGGTATCGAAATAGATGATAGCTGCAAAGAGAATTACCTTGTTTTAATGGAGATCGAAAAAGGCAACGCCGCCAAGGTTTCTTATTACGGTTTTATGCTCGTGACCCGGGTGCCGGATCCGCCTGTAAAGGCGCTGAATTATGCTGTTGACCATGGCTTGAAGCTTAACAACGAGAGATTAAGCAAAGCTTATGCCGGTATAGTCGCTACTTCGCTGATTAATAGTTACTTGCAGATCGCTAAGGATGTAGCGAATGATAGAACTCCGTACTACACTGACGAACAGATCCACACCTTACTGAACCGTCGGTATGAGGCTATTATGAGACCTCCTGTGCTCGATGAATGGAAGGAATGGGTGGTCCTGGGGAGTTGGAATTCCGATTATTACGGTGAACTTTATTCTGATCAAAAAGACGAAGAGATTGCTGATATTTTCGTAAGCGAGTCAGGGAAAGATGAAATCAGCGGTTACGCAATGGTAGAAAACAATAACTTTTTTATCTCTGGGATGGACTATAACAGTCCTTATGAGGTAAAGAAACAGTATAAGGTTAGTAATGTAAGCGAAGAAGACTTTGAACATCTATGTGATTACTATCAGCGCGATGATGGTGATCTTACTTTCGGCGGAGTGGCTACATATCGTTATGATTTCGTTCTTATAAGAGTGAATCAAAAATGGTACTTTAAAAATCTTGATCGCAACATTGTTGAGTTTAAAATCAAGAATATTGGTATCCCCGGGTCTCCAAAGATTGATATTGATAGAGCTTTGGCAGAATTGAAGAAAAGACCCGGGCCTCCTCTAACTGAAAAAATGGTTAGGGAATTGTTCCTTAATAAGACGAATGATGATGGCCGGAATTATAATCTGACCGATATCAAATTGGTTCAAGGTTCATTTACTAAGACGGGTGCTTTGGAGGCGGTAGTTTCTTTTTATGATTATAATCAAGGCCACGCCTCCGGCTGGACCGAAGTATGGTTACTAAAGTATGAAAACGGGTGGCGCCTAATGAGGAAGTTGGCGGATTCAGATTCTGTTGTTTTTGAATTGGTCGATTTAGAGAGCGATGGCAGGTCTGAAATATTGATTACCACCAGTGCCGGAGGCCAAGGCTATCAACGTACCGGGGGGGAGCTTATATCTGTGGGTCAGAACTCGGTTTCAACCCTGTATTCCTTCCGCGGTTTTGATAATACCGGAGCAGGAGAAGAAGGTGAGGCACAGTGCCTTCATAAGATAGAATTCGAGGATGTAGATAACGACGGAATTCTTGAACTGATAGATACGGAGGAGAGAAAAACGTTCTCCAGCGAAAGCGGTAACTACTCACAAAAATCTTCTGTAACCAGAAAAACGGCTTTTAAACTTATTAATGGCAAGTTTAAACAGATTAAGTAATCTGAATAATGAATTTATAATAGTTAAACAAGGTGGGTCGGAATGCCCTATTGCCAGTATTGTGGTGCCGAAAACCCTGATGACGCCGTTTTCTGCGTAAAATGCAACCGGAGCCTGACCGAGAAAACTGGGCAGCTTGCGCCTGATACTGTTCTGGAGGGGCGCTACATCATTATTAAGGTCTTGGGCCGGGGGGGCATGGGCGCCGTCTATAAAGCACTCGACCAGCGGCTCAACAACAAGCCGGTTGCCATCAAGGAGATGAGCACCAAGGCGGTCGGTGCGGAAAACCTCCAGGCAGCCATCGCCGCGTTTAAAAAGGAAGCCAGCATGCTGATCGGTTTGGAACACCCGGCGCTACCCCGCATCACGGATTTTTTCGGCAGTGGTGAGGACCGCTGGTATCTGGTTATGGACTACATTGAAGGTGAGACCTTAAAGGCCATTGTAGAGAAGCGCGGACCCATTCCTGAAGCGGAAGTACTGAACTGGGCGCGGCAGCTCTGTGAAATTCTCGATTACCTGCACAGCCAGAACCCCCCGGTAATCTTCCGGGACCTAAAGCCCGCTAACATTATGCTCACCCCCAAAGGTGATATAAAACTCATCGATTTCGGCATCGCCCGGCACTTTCGGCCGGGGTTAACGTCGGACACTACCCTGTACGGCTCTGTCGGCTTTGCTCCGCCAGAGCAGTACGGCGAGCATCAGACCGATGTCCGGTCGGACATCTATGCACTTGGTGCAACCCTCCACTATTTACTCACCGGCATAGACCCTAAAAAGAACCCGTTTACCTTCGATCCGCCGGGGAAGATTGTATCTGTCTCTCCAAGGTTTGAGTCGGCAATAATGAAGGCGCTGGAACTGAAGCCGGAAAACCGCCCTGCCAGCGCTAAAGAGATGCTTGCGCTTATTTCCGGTTTCCCCTACGGTCAAGACGGGCTGGTTCATCTGGCCAACTTTATAGTTCATCAAATGATAATAAAGAACAAGTTGTACACAGTGACTTATACACCATTCCCCGGGTTCCTGGAGGTTGGAAATGAAAGGGTGCAAGCCTTTTGTTATTGTGGTAACTGGGGAGCCGTACGAAAGCGGCAGTCGTATATATCTTCCCTTTAAGGAGTTTCTACTGGGGCGTTCATGGGGAACAATCCGGCCTGATGTTTCATTCGCGAGCCAGTATATCTCCAGAAAACATGCGCTTATCAACTATGAAAACTGCCAATTCACTATCACAGATCTTGGAAGCAAGCACGGAACACAGATTAACAACTATGATCTCGTTCCTTACCGGCCCGTCCTGCTGAAACACGGTGACCAAATCGGCCTCGCGAAGGGAACAGTCGTACTTTCATTTAATAATGCTGATGAATCCGAATCGGGAGACACAGTTGAATTTACAGGTTCTGTTTCTGAAAATCCCACCGGCGGAGCTGAACTGGCTTCACCGATTGTTGTTAACATTCAACGAAGGGAGGTTTTAGTTGACGGTAAGCCTGTACCCCTGTTTGGCAAGGAGATTGAGCTGATTATGTTACTGTATCAAAACCGAAACAAAGCAGTTTCTTATGACGAGATTAGAAAAAAAGTCTGGCCGGAACGACCTGCAAATTTAACAACTGGTGTACCGGATGTCGGAAATGATGAAATCAATGCCCTGGTGTATCGCTTGCGAAAACGGTTGGATAAGTACGGGCGGCAGATTGTTACTATTCCCCGTTATGGGTACATGCTGGACTTCTATCGATGATATTTAGACTGTCAGGGTTTTAACATAAAAATATTATTGTGATTTCATTGTTAGCCGGCTGAAATCCTTATATGATTTTTTTAACCAAACTTACTGGTTGTATCCAAATTTAGGGGGAGGGAGGTAGCTGAAAACTGTAGAATAATGTTATCATAAATTTATGTACCGTTAATCTGAGGTCTTGTTCCGGCTTTCCTAGTGAATTCAATAGTTTGGAGGGTGTTCGTTATGCCGAAAATCTTAATTACTCCTGAACAAGTAAGGCAGGTTTCAGCACAGTTTAAACAGGCCAGCCAGCAGAGCCAGGAAATGGTTACCCGGCTGCAAAACCAGGTTAACAGCCTTCAGCCTGAATGGGCAGGTTTAACAAAAGAACGCTTTTATCAGGAGTTTCAGCAATGGCAGGCAACTATGCGCCAGTTCGTTGAATTGCTCAATAGCATTGGCCAGCAACTGGATGCAATTGCCCAAAAATTTGAAACCGTTGATAGGAGCTAGGTGCGCGGGATGATGGGGGGTCGGGCGTCCGGCCCTCCCGTTGCCATTTTTCTTAACACAAGGATGGAATTGTTTAGAGGAGAATCGGAGGCAATAAGGATGAGCGGTCCGCCCTTCTTTCAACGGGCACCACGCCTTTATCCTGAAATACCCAGTGGAGAAATAGAAATACCTGCACCACCACCGGCCCCGACACCCGCTTCCATGTCCATTTTTTCCATACTTCTACCGGTGGTTGCCACCCTTCTTGGTTTTGGTGTAATGGGTTATTTCAGCATTTCGGGTAACAGCCAGTTCTGGCTTTACATTGGTTTTTCCTTGCCAATGATGATGGCTACTTACCTCGTAAGTTTTTATAGTTACTATTCACAGAAAAAGGCTTACCGCCGGGCGGTTTCTTCCCGGGAAGAAATGTACCGTAATTTGCTTGATACCCGCAGGCGGGAACTGGAACAGTTGCGGGAGCAGCAAAAGACCGCTCTGCTTCGGGTTCACCCCGATCCCGACGGTTGTTTGGATAGAGTCATAAAACGAGGGCGCAACTTATGGGAGCGGGCCCCCAAGGACGCGGACTTCTTATCGCTCCGGTTGGGTACCGGGTCATTACCGTTTTCCGTTAAGGTAAAAGCTCCCCGGAAGGACACAACTCTTGAGCCGGATCCCTTACTGGAAGCCGCGCATCAATTGAGTGCTGATTTCAGCAGTATTACTGAAGCGCCCATTTGCCTTCCCCTCCGCGATGCCGGCGTTGCCGGATTGGTCGGACCGCGCGCGGTTACTATAAATACTGCCCGCAGTATGATTTTGCAGATCGCCACGCACCATTCACCGGATGAGGTCAAGATAGTTGCGGTTTTCCCTGCCCACGAATCGGAAGAGTGGGAATGGATGCGGTGGTTGCCCCATACCTGGACAGAAGACCGCACACGACGTTTCCTTGCAAAAGAGAAGAATGATGCCCATACCCTTATGACCGGGTTAAACGATGAACTGAACCGTCGAAAACTGCAACGGTCATTACTGAATACTACCAATGCATTGCCGCCATTGCCCTGTATAGTTATCTTATTAGCAGACCAGAGCCTGGTCGAGAAAGAAGCCGTCCTTCCGCTTTTGTTATCGGAGGGTCGGGCATTGGGTGCGTTTACTGTTGTCATGGCCGAACATATAGGAGCCTTACCGAAAGAGTGTGAGGCCATTGTTGATGTTCGGAAGAAGACCGGTCAATTGACGCAGACTGCTCCTACCATGATTCAAACAACCTTTGTTCCTGATCAGACTCCGGTTAATAAGGCGGACCGGCTGGCCCGGACACTGGCTCCCCTCCGCCCGAAGCAGATGGCTGCTTCGACTGAGATTCCTGGCATTGTTCCTTTATTTAGTCTTTTTGACGTTCAGCGAGTGGAAGAGATCGACGCTGCCCACCGGTGGCGTTCCGCTCAACCCTACCGTTCTTTGGCCGTACCCATCGGCCTCCGGGCAGGAGGCGAAAAGTTATTCTTAAACCTTCATGAGCGAGGTCACGGTCCCCACGGTCTGGTAGCAGGAACCACGGGTTCCGGCAAAAGCGAGCTGCTTCAGTCAATAGTTGCGTCTCTGGCTGTGAATTTTCACCCTTATGATGTGGCGTTTGTGCTGGTGGATTATAAAGGCGGCGGCATGGCCAACCTGTTTGCTGATCTGCCGCATTTAGTGGGAACCCTTACCAATCTCCACGGAAACCTGGCGACACGGGCGTTGGTTGCCCTCAAGGGTGAAATGCTGCGCCGGCAGGCACTCCTGGCTCAGGCCGAAGTTAACCACATCGATGATTACCAGAAACTCTGGCGGCAGGGTCGCGTAACGGAGCCATTACCCCACCTGGTGATTGTGGTTGATGAGTTTGCTGAACTTAAGATGGAGCAGCCGGATTTTATCCGTGAATTGATCAGTGCGGTACGGGTGGGACGCAGTTTAGGGGTTCACCTTATTCTTGCGACACAGAAGCCGGCCGGTGTTGTTGATGAACAGGTTTGGAGCAACGCCCGCTTCCGGTTATGTCTGAGGGTAGAGCGACCGGAGGATAGTCAGGAGGTGCTTAAACGTCCTGATGCGGCGAGCCTTACCCAGCCCGGACGTGCTTTCTTCCAGGTCGGGAATAATGAGATTTTTGAATTGTTTCAGGCTGCGTTTAGCAATGCTTTATATTATCCGGAAGGCTTTGTGGCCCAGGACCCCAACGAAATAGCAGAAGTCACTTTAAATGGCACCCGCCGCTCTTTGTCTCCTTCCCAACGTGCCAGGCCTGATGCAGCCGGCACCCAGTTGCAGGCTTTGGTCGGGTATCTAAAGGGCGTGGCGGAACGGGAGGGTTTGCGCCGGTTGAAAGGCCCCTGGTTGCCTCCTCTGCCGGAAGAAATAAATCTTTGGGACTTGCAAGACGCGGCAGGACAGGGTTGGGACGGGAGGACCTGGAAGCCCGGCACTGCCTGGATTGAACCAATTGTTGGAATAGTTGATCACCCTGCGCAGCAGTATCAGGGGCCTTTATCCTTTAACCTGGGCAAAGAAGGGCACCTGGCGGTATATGGTGCTCCCGGCTCCGGCAAAACCACGTTATTGCAGACTCTGATCACTTCACTTGCTCTTTACCATTCGCCTGCAGACGTTCACCTTTATCTGATGGACTTTGGCGGCCGAATGCTTAACCTTTTTGCCCAGATGCCCCATGTAGGAGATGTCATTCTGGCCGACGAGGAAGAACGATTAAACCGGCTTATGCGTTTTCTCCTGCGGGAGATGGAGTCACGCAAGGAACGTTTTTCTGAAACCGGAGTAAGCACGCTTCCGGCGTACCGGGCAACGAGTGCCGAGCAGTTACCGGCTATTGTAGTCGTCCTGGACAACTATACCGGTTTCATAAATGCTTACCCCGACGCGGAAGATTATCTGGCGCAACTGCTTCGCGAGGGAGGTAATCTGGGTATTCACTTCGTAATTACTGCCAACAGCCCTTCCGCTGTCCGGATGAAGACCAGTGGGAATATTACTCTCGCAGCGGCGCTGCAGCTTGCTGACCGGGGCGAATACAGCGCTGCTGTGGGGCGTGCTTACGGGTTGGAACCGGCACCGGTACCCGGCCGGGGACTTGTGAAAGGTAATCCACCACTGGAGTTTCAGACAGCGCTACCGGCTCCCGGGGAAAATGAAGTATCCCGTACTACCGCTCTCAAACTTCTGATGAAGCAGATGCAAGATGCCTGGGACGGGCCTTGCGCCAAGCCGATTCCGACTTTACCCGACATAGTCTTGCTATCCAGACTATTACCGCCGGCGGAAGGATGGCCTGTTTTGCCTTCCGACGGTTCATTAGTTGTGCCGGTTGGGCTGGAAGTAAAAGAACTGGAACCGGTGATGGTTGATCTCCGAGACGGTCCCCATTTCTTGATCACAGGCCCGGTGCAGAGCGGTAAGTCAAGCTTCCTGCAAACCTGGCTTCTGGCTCTCGCTGAGTGTTATTCTCCTGAACGTCTCTATCTCTATCTCATCGATTTCAACCAGACCACCCTGTTTAACCTGCAGCGGCTGCCCCAGGTTAAGGCGTATATCGAAAGCGAGAATCAGTTAGGTGAGATGCTCAATGAAATAACCTGCCTGCTGCGTGAGCGGCGGCAGGCAATGGACGAAGCCAGACGGGCTTCCATGGGTTTGTTTTCCGATAGGGAATTCCTATCTCACCATCCAGCGATTGTAATCGCCATGGATGATTTTGATGCCGTGAGCAAACAGGCCGACCCCATGTCTAAAGACCAATTGGAGCAAATCGTCAGGCGGGAACGGGGAATGGGGGTTCATGTGCTGGTGGCCGCCAATTCGACCGATTTAAATTCGGCTTGGGACGGATGGATCAGAGCGCTCAAGGAGCTGCAAACCGGTTTCTTGTTAGGGAGCAGCGATCATAGCGACCTGCAATTGTTCAACCTGCGGCTTCCGGTAGGGGAGGCGGGGAAACTTCTGCTTCCGGGGCGGGGTTATTACACCCGCCGCGGGCGCTACGTAGAGTTTCAGGCTGCAACCGTTCAGACGGGTGACCCGACCCTATCCTCCTGGATCGAGAGAATTCGGGGGCGGTCACAGGTATAGGAACTTTTTTAGTTGGGTGTTTCAAGGAGGTGTCTGCTGTGCCGCGTATCCTGGTAAAACCGGACGATTTGCGGATGCTCGGCTCACAGTTGCAACAAGTTGCTGGCGAGGTGCAGGCTGTAGAATTACGGTTAAGCAGTGTTATGGCCGGGCTTGACTGGGATGTGCGGGCCAGGGCCGGGGTTGAGAATCAATGGTATAACGCCCGCAGCCTGGCTCGAAGTACAGCTCAGCGCGCCGACGCCATGTCACAGTTTCTAATTCGCAAGGCTCAGGCATTCGAAGATGCCGACCGCCAGGGCGAAAGCATGGTGGGACATACCGGGACGGCTTTCGTTGCAGCCATCCGGGAATGGGTGCAGAGCCCTTTTGGAAAAACTAATAGCTTTTCTTGGCAAAAAATTGATGATGTCATTAAACTGGGCCTTTTGGGTGCTATGGGTATGACGTTTCCCGCGATTGGTATGTTTGCCCTCCCTTTTGTAGGAGCAGGAATCCTGAATGCTGTTGTTCCAGGGCTAATGCAACCTGGTCTGACGGCTCCGGGTCCAACACCACCACCATCCCTTTCTGGGCCGGCTGGGGGCAGCACGGCTCCGGGTGCCACACCTCCAGGGACGGGTTCGGCGCCGCCTGTAGGCGGGGGTGCCGCTATTCAGGGAACAGGTAATCCTTTATCGCTTGATGAAGCAATTAGAGGTGTAAGCGGTAATCCAACAGTAATAAGAGGACAGGGGTATTTAACATTAATGGGTTTCCCAATAGGAACATCTGGTCCAAATGGTAATGGCGTAGATGCAAAGTGGGGCAATAAGTGTAAAGCATCGACAAAACTATTCCAGTTAATAATGGGTTTACCTCAGACTGGTGAATTAGATGCAACTACCCTTGCAAAGATGAAAGAGTGTGCTAGTTCTGGACTAACTTTAAAGCAACTTGCAAAGAATGCGTTTGATAATGGAATAAGGCCAGAAATTGCTAAAGGCTCTACTCAGGCAGAGCGTGTCAACGCTATATATTTCTATGCATTGATTGATGAAGATACGAGTGGTGTTCCTGCTGCAATAACTGTGGCTCAGGCAATACAAGAGAGTAATGCTGGCGCAAGTATACCTGTTGACAAAAATAACGGAACATATAGTTATAATATGTTTGGAATAAAAGCTGATAAGGAATGGTTGAATAAAGGGGGAGCATATGTTGTATCTAATACTTGGGAACATAGGAATGGACAGGATATTAGAGTTGATGCAAAATTTAGAGCTTATGGTAGTTATTTAGAATCTGTTAATGACCACTCTCAGTTCCTTAGGGATAATAGTAGATATTCTTCTCTATTTAGCTTAAAGAAAGATGAAAACTATTTGTCAAATTGGGCTAGAGGTCTTCAAAATGCTAAATATGCTACAGATCCTAATTACGCAAAAAAGTTGATGAGTCATATTAATGCTTACGGGTTAAAATGAAAGGATGTGCGTATTTTGAAAACTATATATAGATGTGTAATATTATCAATTGTTATAATCATAGCATTAGTTTCTGGATGTTCATTTACGAAGATTAAGTCAGATAATATATTGAATAATGGCAGTAATATCATAAATAAAGATGCTAATATTGATGGTGCTTTTACAACAAAACTAGGTGCTAATAAGGAAGTAGATTCAATTAAAATAATCGAGGATTTTATTAAATCTATAAAAAATAATGACGCAGAAGCCTTGAAGCGTATTACCAGTCCATCAGGGCTTATAATAATAAGAAACTTTTCTTCTGGAAGTGGTGCAAGAGGTAAAGATATAAGGAATCTATATTTACCTGACGAAATTCCTTCTAATCTTCAGTTTGAAGTCAGTGGTGAAGTACCTATTATCCTTCATGACCTTTTTAAAAAAGAGCAAATTGGAATAAAAGACATGCCAGTGGAAAGGCTTAATGATCTTAATTTTAATTTCAAGGATGATAGCAAAAGTAATATTTTGGGACCTCCGACTGATGAAGTTAGAGATATTTGTGGGAAAATAACAAGTACGAAAGATACGAATAACCAGTATAGTTCCAAGATTTTTAGACTTGGAGATAAGGAAATAGTTTTAACGGAATCTGCATTAGTTGCGGATTCACCTATTGGAGTATGGGCAGTTTTTGAAAAATTAAACGGAAAGTATTTTTTAAGGGCTGTTATTGACTTAAGGTAAATAAAGTGAGGGATCTGTTTTGAATAACAACACAGTACACCTTACCTGTACCCCTGTTGAATTGACTTTTTTGGCGAAACTGCTGGGGGCAGAGACCTTCCTTGGCATCCAAGACCCGTTCAGAGGCTGGTTGGCAGACGAGATCGAGGCCGCCTGGCTTAAGGCGCGGGAATCTTTGGCCGCCCGGCGTTTTATCGAAGTGGAACCTGACGGTGGGATTATTATGGACTCGGTTGTTGCTGCGCTTGTTGGTGCCTGCGGCTCGCCTGATGCCTCGTACGCTTTGACTTATACCTCTGGTGGGGAGGAAACGTATTCATGCTGCTTTCATGTAACGCGCAACCTGGGGGTGGAAATTACCACCCGCGGGGAGCCGCCTGTGTGCGAACTCACGGCGTTAGATGGTTTTGAGGCTGTCTATCAGCGTGTATGCGAAATCTTCGGCTTGGCGGACCAGGAGGCGCCTGTTGCCTCAAAGGGAGAGCTTCTGGAAACCGCCCTTTTCGAGGCGCGGCGCATTGCAGGTGAGTCCGGGGTTGAAGCCGCCTCTGCTTTCCTTAGACAGGCCCACTTGAATCAGGCGATTGCGGAGGCACTGGCTGCTACCCTGGCGCAACCGGTGGGTAACGGTGCGCTTGTGACCATGTCCTGGCAGGATGGCACCTGGAAGGTAGACGGGCTGGGTTTGCTGGAGGGAGATAATGGTCTGTGGCTGCTGCGTTCGTTTGTAAAAAAGGACGCCAAGTGGGTTGAGCTTATCCCATGCAGCGCAGAACAGGCTTGTGTGGAAATCAAACGGATGATGGAGCGGGTATTACCGCAGGTTGCGCAAGTCGGATAAGGGGGAGAAAGCAATGACTGAGCGTGTTATCGTAACCGTTCAGCGGCAGGGTGAGAGAGAAGTGCGTGACCTTGAGGTGCCGGCAAATGTACCCTCGGGTCAGCTTGCTAAGATGATCGCCCGTGCTCTTTCCTGGGATGCACGTCCGGAGGGCCAACAGCCATCCTATAAGATAGAAGCCTACCCGCCGGGCCGGGTCCTGTTACTGCAAGAAAGCCTTGCCGAGGCGGGTGTCTGGGACGGCGCCTGGTTGGTGATCCGGACGGACGGCGCTTCGCCGTCGGTTTCACCAGCGCCTGTTCCATATACACCACCGGCATCTTTTCCCCCGGTGTCTTTTCCGGCACACTCTGGTTCCTCCGGTATGTCTGGCGATAACGATCAAACCGAATTAATGAACGAATCCGGCACGACCATGGTTTTTGACCAGCAGGTTACTGCTGCTTTGAAGGTTTGGCGGGGTGAACAACAAGAAATAATTCCCATAAACAAGGCAGAATTTTATATTGGCAGAAACCGGGAGGCTGTCGATTATTGCGAGGCCGCAAACAAGAACATCGGAAGAGTGCATGCCAAAATAGTATTCGTAAACGGCGTTTATTACATAGTCGACCTGGAATCGAAAAACGGAACCTATCTTAATGGGGAGAGGCTTCTCAGCAATAGACCATACCCGTTGAAATTCGGGGATAAGGTTAGATTGGCAAACGTGGAATACCTTTTTGACCAAATCTAAAGCCATTTTTGATAAAATGTATACTTTGTACAAAAGTTATGGGGTTAAATTATGACGGCTTATTTGGACTCCTATCTGTATATTACTGCTGGAGTTATACTGATCCTGATCAGTGTATTTATTGTAGCTTTCCTTTATATCAAGTCGACCAAACAAAAAAAGGGGGAAGAAGTTCGGGAAATAGATAAAACAATTACCAAAATACAAAAAGCAGCCGGCGGTTCGAAGGGGTCATTCAGAAGCGGGCCGTGCTTTCCGTTGCAGCCGTTTCACGGGGGTAGTACCTCTAACAAACGCACTCCTGCACCAAACGAGACGACTGCGCTGCTGGATGACTCGGGCGAAACGCAGCTTTTGATTTTTGATCGAGAGTACTTTCCCGTCCTGCGGGTCAACAGATCTGGTCGCGAAGAGATTATCTATATAGACAAACCTGATTTTTATATCGGGAGAAACGAGGCGGTCGTTGATTATTGCGAAACCGGTAGTCCTTATGTCTCAAGGGTGCATGCTAAAATCATTTTTCGAAAAGGCACCCATTTCCTTGTGGATCTCGATTCGAAAGGCGGTACCTATCTTAACGGCGAGAAGCTGGTCAGCGAGAAGCCGTATCCGTTATGTTTCGGAGATAAGATCCAATTGGCAGATATAGAATATGTTTTTGACAGTGAGCCGTCTGAAACAATAGAGCAAGAGAGGTAACATTTTAATGCTAAAGATAGGTGAAGTCGTTTTTGATAAATACCGGGTTCTGAAACTGCTCGGCAAAGGCGGCATGGGCAGTGTCTACCTGGCGGAAAACATTAACGTCGGTAACCTGTGGGCCATCAAGGAGATTAATTATTCCGCCGGCAATCCTGTGGACCTGCTTGCTGAGCCTGATATATTAAAACGATTAAAACACCCCCATATGCCGAGAATTATTGATGTGATCCGGACGGATTGCTGCATTTACATCGTCGAGGATTATTTCGAGGGGCAAAACCTGCGGGAACTGCTGAAGAACAGGCAGGTATGTACCGAAGCGAATGTGCTTAAGTGGGCAAGGCAGCTGGCTGAAATCTTAATCTATCTTCACAATCTGAAGCCGGCTCCCATTATCTACAGAGATTTGAAGCCAGGCAACATTATTATTGATGAAAACAATGACTTGAAACTGGTTGATTTTGGCATCGCCAGGGAGTATAAAGAGGGCGCTACCAGAAGCCTTTATGGTTCCAGGGGGTATGCGGCGCCAGAGCAATACCGGGGTAAATATGATGAAAGGACCGATATATATGGCTTCGGTGCGACCTTTTACCACGTGTTAACCGGTGTCAAATACGACCCCGCCAGGCCTGTAAGGCTTAAGGAGATTAATAAAAATTTTTCGGAAGGCATCGATTTTATTATCGACAAGTGTCTGAAGGAGGATCCGGCCCAGAGATACCAGAGTGCGGCTGAGCTATATAAGGACCTTAAGTTCATCCACAAGTTTAATATCGATTATAAGAAGAGCAGGATAAAACAGAAGCTTGTTATTGCCGGAGTCATTTGCTCGCTGGCTGCCGGTGTATTTGCGGTCAAGCTGGGCATCGAGCAAAGAGAACTGACTAATATAAAGTTGTTTCAGCAGAAGATTGACGAGGGAATCAGCCTGTGTGCGAAAGGGCAGTACGCTGAAGCCGAAAGGGCCTTCTATGAAGCCTTAAAGTATGAACAAGACGTGGAAGTTTATCATAACCTGGCCAGGATGTATCTCAGGAAAAACGAACCTCAAAGAGCCATCAACCTGTTAATTGACAAAATACAAAAAGGTGAAATCAAAGAAGATGCTGCTTCGTTTTACCTGCTGGGATCGGCTTACTTCGACTTAATGGATTACGCAAACGCAGCCTGGTATTTTCAAAAATCAATCCAGACCAATCCTTTCTCCCTGGGAGAGAATTACGAGTTGGCCATGCGGGATCTGGCGGTATCTTACGGACGGATGGGCAGGTATGACGAGGCCCGGGAAGTCCTGAAAACAATCGAGGAGAGAATAGGCTCCACCAGCCATGTGACAAGCTATGTCCTGGGGGAATTCTGCCTGGCCAAAAAGGATTACCACGAAGCCTTGAGGTATTATAACCAGGCCCAGGCCGGGGATCCTAAAAATATCCGGTACAAGCTGAGCACGGCCAGGCTCTACAGTCTTTTAAGCGCTGGGGCTCAAACTCAGCATGATAAAGAAGAAAAATTGAAAAGCGCCATATCAATCTTAAAGGAAGCCGAAGCAATAGACCCTTATAACATTCAAGTCCTGAGCGACTATGGTAAATTCAGCTTTGATTTGGGTGAGCTCTACCAGTCAACAGGCAATCCTGCCTGTACTGCAATGTACCAACAGGCGCTGCTGGCCTTTAATAAGCTTAAGGATATAGGTATTGCGAATGCGAATACCTTTCTAAACATTGCAATCATAAGTGATAAGCTGAATAACTATGGAGCTGCAGAAAAAGCATTTAAAGAAGCTTTAAGACTGGATGAAGGAGACTCCCACACTAACTTTGTGTATGGTTTGTTTAAGTTAAAACATAAAGAATACTCTGAGGCCTATAAGTACCTCCAAAAAACTGTGGATTTAAACAAAAACAGCTATGAGGCATCTGTTGCCAGGGCAAAAATAAATGAGCTCAGAGAGAAAGGATGGATATAAAAAAACCTGGTCAATTTTTGATCGGGTTTTTCATGTTACAGGCGCTTTGGAAAATATTAATCAATTTACCATTCTTTAAAATGGATCGTTTCATCGCCTTATTAGCAAACTATCATTCAGGAATAATTGTTTTTCATAAATAAAGGTTGTGTAATATAAAGAAAGCTCAATTTTTATAATTGCCCAGGTGGGAGCACGAGAATTAATATTGCGGTCAGTAACAATCAGGGTTAAAAAGGAGAAATTTTACATTGCCCAGGAAAAAGGTTCAGTCCGGTGTCGCCAGCGATACCGGCCAGAGGCGTAAAAACAACGAGGATAGCTGGCTGATCTGCGAGCCAGAAGGCGAACTTAATCTTAAAACAAAGGGAAGGCTTTATGCCGTGGCCGACGGCATGGGCGGCTCAGTAGCGGGGGAAATAGCCAGCCGCCTGGCAGTCAGGGAGCTCCAGAAATATTATTTTGCGGAAGTTCCGTCCCAACCTCCTCAAGAAGCCCTCCGGAAAGCATTTCAGGCGGCTTACGAAAGCATTCGCCGGAAAGCTATGGCTGAACCGGAACTCACCGGGATGGGCACAACTCTTACGGCGGTAGCGTTAAGGGATAACACCGCTTATGTTGCTCACGTTGGTGACAGCCGTGCTTACCTTATCCGTGGTAAAGAAATAATACAACTCACCAGAGATCACACAGTCACGGCCAGCCTTGTGGAAAAAGGAGAAATTACCCCGGAGCAGGCCAAAACCCACCCGCAGCGGCATATACTTCTCCAGGCATTGGGCGGGCGAAAGCAACCCACTGTTGAATTGCTTACCGTACCCGTTAAACCTAAAGATGTCTTCATCCTCTGCAGCGACGGCCTGTACAATGCGGTGAGCGACGACGAAATAAAAGAAATTATAACGTCAGCACCAGATATCCAAAAAGCTGCCGGAACTTTAGTTGCTCTGGCCAACCAGAGAGGCGGGCGCGATAACATAACCGTGGTTGTGGTTAAAAAAGTTAAACCGGCGAATTTATTAGGAGCGGTATTATTAACCATTTTGACTATTGTCCTGATAGTTGCCGTTAAGTGGATATTTTTTTAAAGTTTTCCGCGTAGGGAGGTGATTTAATAAGCAGGTTGCAAAGGAACGCGTTATCGATATTGAACTGGAAAATTAAAGAGAAATGGCTGGTTACTTTTGCGGGATAGTCAAAAAATTATCACTCGTAAATAAAGGGAGTTGTTAGACATGAATATTTGTCCTGGCTGCAACACAATAATTGAGAATACAGGCGCAAAATTCTGCCCAAAGTGCGGAACACCTGTTAATTACGCCCAAAAACAAAAACCAAAGACCCCCTGGATTATAGCAGGTGTGGCAGGTTGTGTGCTGTTAATCGCGGTTATTGCGTTGATCGTCCGCTTCCTGCCCTTCCTTAAGCCTGCTTATGCGGCGGCTATTGCGCCCGCGGAAACGGACTTGTTTTTTGCTATTAACCCTGATTTGAAACAGGTTAAAAATTTCAACCGGATTAAGGAAATTTATGAATCAATACCAGAAGTAAAAAGAGCTCTGAACGATTTGAAAAGTAAGTTAAAGGAAGAAGCTGAGATAGATTTTGAGGAAGATGTCAAGCCGTGGCTGGGCAAAGAGGCCGCCCTGATAATTCCGGACGCATTTTCGTTAACTAATGACAGCTCACCCCCTTTTGTTATTGCCGTAGCCTCTAAAAATAAAAAAAAGACAGAGGCCTTCATGGAAAAATTGCGCCAGGGGGAGGAAAGACGCCGCGGAACTACTTTCGAGGAAAAGATCTATAAAGATGTAAAAGTTACTGTTGAAAAAAACACCTCATCGCCGCTGGTCTATGCCCTGGTCAAAGACTTTCTAATTTTATCCGACGACGAAAATCTTGTTTGCCAGACCATTGACAGGATCAAGGAGAAGAATAAGCAAAGTTTATCCAATAGTGAAAACTATAAAGAAGTTATGTGTAGATTTTCAAATTGATTCGGGAAAAATCTTCAAATTAAATTGGGGCAACCAGCTGGTGGAACAAAGGAAATTCTCATTTTAAACCGGTAACCACGAAAATAATTTTCAAATTCCGCCGGCATTTCCATCGAATACCCAAAAAAGAAAAACCGGCTACCCGAAAGAGGCAGCCGGTGGTAATACCGCTCAAAACCGGTTAAACGGATATTTTTTCTTAAGGGCCAGAATTTCCGCCCGTGCTTCCAGCAACTTTTCTCTGAACACGGCAGCAAACCAGGCCGGCCGGTTTCTGGTCGGCGGATACATTCTGGCTTTATCGGCCACCTTGCAGATAGCCTCGATCATTTCCTCCGGGGTAAAGTGCAGTTCCCTGACCATTTGGAGTGCCAGTGGCAGTAAATCATAAAAACCGGTGCTGGCAAAGTAATATTCCAGGCTGAGTCTTTTGTACATATGAGCCGCCTCCGCACCTAAACTTCCAGCTCCTGGCTTGCCTGGTACACCACATCCTCGTCAATCTGCTTTTGTTTCCTGCCGTATGCGCAGATCAGGCAGCTGGTCACCAGATTGTTAACCAGCCGGGGCAATCCTTTGGTGATGGCGTAAATGGCCTCCAGAGCTTGCGGGGTAAAGATCTCCTCGTGCAGGCCGGCGTTTTTCAGGCGGCTTGCACAGTATTCCTGGATTTCGCCGGGTTTAAGGCCCTGCATGACATACTTTACGGTGAGCCTTTGGCGCAGAGGGCTGTTGGCATTGAGGGCCAATTTGTTGCGGATCAGCGTTTGCCCGGACAGGATCAGGATAAAGGGATTCTGTGAATCCATTTTAAAGTTGAAAAGCAGCCTTAATTCCTCCAGGACCCTGCCGTCTGCCAGGTGAATTTCATCCAGTACAATAACCGGTGTAATATGGCGGTCGTAATACAGGTTGGTGATGGTGTCCTGGATCTGGTGGAACAGGCTTACCTTTTTGTGTTTGGGCTGTTCGCCCAGGGTTAGGGCCAGGCCCTTGTAAAATTCCAGTACCGTCACCGTGGAGAGGGTAAAATAGCACGGTTTGAAATGGGCCGGGTTGAGTTCCTCCACATACTTGCGCAGGGCGGTGGTTTTACCGCAACCCGGCTCCCCCGCAACTAAACCCATACCCCGCACCTGCTGTAAGTACTTCAGGCGGGAGGTGAGTTCCATCAGGTCCTGGCTTAAATAAAGCTGGTCAAAAGGCACTTCCTTGCTGAAAGGGTTGAACTTCAACCCGTAGAACTGGGTGAACATCACTTCTCACCCGCCTCTTCACTTTTGAGCAGTTCGGCAAAGGAGACGGCTGGTACCGGAATCTCACTGATACTCGGGGTTAGAGGTTTATCTTCCGGGCCGGTACCGGTATTTTGGAGGGCCGGGCGGCCGCGGCCTCTCCTTTTCAGCTGCGCGTTGGCATAGAAATCAACCTGTCTGGCCTCGCCCACTTTCAGGCCGTCTTTGTAGAGCAGCACAGGGCGGGCGGGGTTTCCCAGCCACTCGGGTTCATACCTGACTTCCAGGCGTATGCCGGCAAACTGCTGGTCCGTCTCGTAGAGTATGTTATCTAATGGGAAGGTAGCGTCGTGATTAATTTTGCGCGTTACCCGCAAAAGGAAGCTTTCGTCTAAAAAAACCGGGTTGGAAACCATTTTCACCGCATGTGCCTGGGACATA